>NZ_JBFANZ010000019.1:0-120452 GCF_040659735.1 Micromonospora sp. NPDC049679 | reverse complement strand
CCGCGCGCGGTCCGGCCGGCCGCCCCCCCCCGGGGGGGGGGGCCCCCCCCCCCCCCCCCCCCCCCCCGCGGGGGGGGGGGGGGGGCCCCCCCGCCCCCCCCCCCCCACGACCAGGTCGTCACGGGTGACGTCGAACTTCGCCAGGTCCTCGTCGGGAAGGTAGGTGCGTCCGCGGTCGAGGTCCTCCGCCACGTCCCGGATGAAGTTGGTGAGCTGGAAGGCGAAGCCGAGTTGGCGGGCCGGCTCACGTGCTGCCGCCGGGTCGTCCGTGCCGAGGATCGGCAGCATCATCGTGCCGATCACCGCCGCCGACCCTTCCATGTAGTCGAGCAGGTCGTCGTAGCTGGCGTACGAGGTGACCGTCAGATCCATCGCCATGCTCCGCAGGAACGACGCGAAGTCGGCGCGATCGAGGTCGAAGACGGCGATGGTGTGCAGCACGGCGGGGAGCAGTGGGTCGTCGGTCGGTTCGCCGTGCAGACCGGCGAGGAACCGGTCGGACCACGCGCGGAGCGCCGCGGCCCGCTCGCCGGGGGCGAACTCCCCGGTACGGTCCACGATCTCGTCCGCGTAGCGGGTGAAGCCGTAGAGCGCGTGGACGTGTCGACGCTTCCAGGAGGGCAGCAGGCGGGTGGCGAGATAGTAGGTGCGTCCGTGCCGTTTGTGCAGTTGACGGCAGCGTTCATATGCCCCGGCGAGATCCGTGTCCACCACCCCTCCTCGTAATCGACGCAACAATCGACGCAACTCGTCACACTAGAGTACGCTCACCCCCGTGCCCAACAACACCCTCACCGCCAGCCCTCTGAGCCCGCCCGTCCGGCCGGGACGGACCGACCGGGACGGCGACAGCGCCACCCCCGCTGACGGGTCCCGCGAGCTGAGCCGTCGCCAGAGTTCCTCGGCGCGGTCGTGACGGTCGCGGTGGAGGACACCCGTCACGGCCACCACCGGGCGGCGGCGGGCATGATGGAGGCTCTCCAGGAGGTGACGTCGTGCGAAGCGTAAGCGGAGCCACGGACCGGGTGGTCGTGGTCGGCGCCGGGCTCGGCGGGCTGGCCTGCGCCCTGCACCTCGCCGGCAGCGGTCGGCAGGTCACCGTGCTCGAACGCGAAGCGGCGCCGGGGGGTCGCGCCGGTCGGCTGAGCCTTGACGGCTACGAGTTCGATACCGGACCGACCGTGCTCACCATGCCGGAGTTGATCGCGGAGGCGCTCGGCGCGGTCGGCGAGGAGCTGACCGACTGGCTCGATCTGGCCCCCGTCGATCCGGCCTACCGCGCCTACTATCCCGATGGTTCGACGCTGGACGTCATCACGGACACGGCACGGATGGCCGCCGAGGTCTCCCGCGTGTGCGGGCCCCGCGAGTCCGACGGTTACCTGCGCTTCGTCGACTACGCCCGGCGACTGTGGGAGCTCGAACGTCGCGACTTCATCGACCGCAACCTCGACAGCCCACGAGATCTCCTCACCGCCAACCTGCTGCGGCTGCTGGCCGGGGGCGCGTTCCGCCGACTCCAGACCAAAATTGATCAGTTCTTCAAGGATCCCCGGACCCGTCGGGTCTTCTCCTTCCAGGCCATGTACGCCGGGCTCGCCCCGCAGGACGCGCTCGCCATCTATGCCGTGATCGCCTATCTCGACTCGGTTGCCGGGGTGTACTTCCCGCGCGGCGGAATCCACGCGGTCCCGAAGGCGCTCGCCGGCGCCGCGGAGAAGCACGGCGTGCAGCTCCGCTACGGCACCACCGTGACGCGGGTGGAGACCTCGGCCGGGCGCGCGGCCGCCGTGATCACCGCGGAGGGCGAGCGCATCCCCGCCGACGTCGTGGTGCTCAACCCCGACCTGCCGGTCGCCCACCGGGACCTGCTCCCGCCGTCGCGGCAACGCACCCTGCGTTACTCGCCGTCCTGCGTGGTGCTGCACGTCGGATCCCGCCAGGCGTACGGGCAGATCGCCCACCACAACATCCACTTCGGGAAGCTGTGGAAGGGCACCTTCGACGAGATCATCAAGCGCGGTGAGTTGATGTCCGATCCGTCGCTGCTCGTCACCAACCCCAGCCGTGCCGACCCGTCGCTCGCGCCGACCGGTCGGCAGACCTACTACGTGCTCGCCCCGACACCCAACCTCGAACGCGGCAACCTCGACTGGCGCGGCGAGCTGACGGGCCGCTACGTCGACGAGCTCGTCAGCACGCTGGAGGAGCGGGGATACCGCGGTTTCGGCGACGGCATCGAGGTGTCGCACGTCGTCACCCCCGCGGACTGGGCCGATCAGGGCATGGCGGCGGGCACCCCGTTCGCGGCCGCACACAACCTCTTCCAGACCGGCCCGTTCCGTCCGAGCAACCTGCACCCCACACTCGACAACGTGGTCTTCGTGGGCTCGGGCACGCAGCCCGGCGTGGGGGTGCCGATGGTGCTGATCTCCGGCAAGCTCGCGGCCGCCCGGGTCGTCGGGGCTCCCCGGTGACCGGCGCCCCGGTGGCGGCGTCGCGCGAGAGCCACCTCGTCGAACTCGTGGACGACGCGGGTCGCCCCACCGGCGAGTGCACCGTCGACGAGGCGCACCGGCCGCCCGGCCGGCTGCACCGCGCGTTCTCGGTCATCCTGACCGACGCCGACGGTCGCATCCTGCTGCAGCGGCGGGCCAGCGCCAAGACCCGCTTCCCCCTCGTCTGGGCCAACGCCTGCTGCGGACACCCCGCACCCGGCCAGTCCCCCGCCGAGGCCGCCAACCGCCGCCTCGCCGAGGAGATCGGCGCGGGACCGGTCGCGCTCACCGAGATCGGCATCTACACCTACTACGCCGAAGATCCGGTCACGGGACGCGTGGAGTCCGAATACGATCACGTGCTTCTCGGGGAATTCTCCCCGGACGAGCCGTTGCTCGCGGACCCCGGCGAGGTCGCCGAACTGCGCTGGACAGACCGCGCCGAGTTGCGCGCCGACCTCACCGCCAACCCCGACGCGTACGCGCCCTGGCTCGCCGGCGTGATCGGCCGGCTCGACCAACCCGCCACCGCCGACCCCGGCCGGCCACTCGACGACGCACCGGAGCGGTCGGGTGGGCGATGACGCGCTGAGCGCGGGGGCGGTCGCACGCCGGTTGGGCGTCGCCGTCACCACGCTGCGCACCTGGCACCAGCGCTACGGACTCGGCCCGAGCCAGCACGTCCCCGGCCACCACCGCCGCTACACCAGCGAGGACCTCGCGCGTCTGGAGGTCATGCGCCGGCTGACCGCCGAGGGCGTGGTCCCGGCGGAGGCGGCCCGGTGGGCGTCGGGCGCCCCCGACCCGCATCGGGCCGAGACGCCGGCGGCGACCGCCCGCGACGGCGGCGGGTTCGCCATCCCGGTCGGACGCGCCGGTCCTGCGGCCCGCGGGCTGTCCCGCGCGGCGATGCGCCTCGACTCCGTCGCGATGCGCGAGCTCATCCAGCAGTCCGTCTCGGCAGATGGCGTGATCCACACCTGGCAGAACGTGCTGACGCCCGTGCTCGTCGGCATCGGCGAACGGCACGCCGCCACCGGCAGCCTCATCGAGGTCGAACACCTGCTCTCCCGGTGCGTCTCCGAGGTACTCGGCGCGGTGCCCCGACCGCGCACCGCCGAGGCACCCCGGATCCTGCTCGCCTGCGCCGACGAGGAGCAGCACGCGCTCCCGCTGGAGGCGCTCGCCGCGGCGCTCGCCGAGGCCCAGGTCGCCTGCCGACTGCTCGGGGCCCGCGTGCCGCCCCCGGCGCTCGCCCAGGCGGTGGCGCGCACCGGCCCCGCCGCCGTGGTCCTCTGGTCGCACTCCCGATCAACCGCGGCGCCCGGACAACTCGGCGCGCTGCTCGCGGCGGCACACCGACCGCTGCTGATCCTCGCCGCCGGTCCCGGCTGGCAGCTCGACACACTGCCGGACGGCGTATCGCATCCACGACATCTGATGGAGGCGGTATCCCTGTCCCTCGCCGCACAGGCGGCGGGTGGGGCCGCTGTGAGCTGAATCAGAGGGGTTTTCACGCTTGGCCCGACTCCGCTAGCGTGTGGTCCCTCCGTCCCCCCACCCTCTCGTCGGAGAGTCGACGATGCACAGACGCACCGCAATCGTGGCCGGTGTGGTCGCGCCCACGCTCCTACTCAGCGGGCTCTGGGCCCTGCCGGGTAATACGCCCTCGTCCACGGCCCACGCCCTCTCCCGCAAGGCGACCCCCACCGCGTCACCCCCGCCCCCCACACCGTCCCCGACCCAACCCGGGCAGACGACGACGGTCTCGCGCACCGGAACCGGACCGTTCGGCACGCAGCGGACCACCGGCACCAAGGGCGTCGCGCTCACCTTCGACGACGGACCGGACCCGGTGTGGACGCCGAAACTGCTCGACCAGTTGCGGGCGAGCAACGTGAAGGCGACCTTCTGCGTGGTCGGCACAGAGGTGCGGCGGCATCCCGCCCTCGTCGCGCGGATGGTGCGCGAGGGACACACGCTGTGCAATCACAGCTGGCACCACGAACTCAACCTCGGCAAACTCTCCCCGGCCCACATACAGGCGAACCTCATCCGGACCAACCGCGAGATCCATCGGGCGGCGCCCGGCACGAAGATCAGTTATTACCGGCAGCCCGGCGGGAAATGGACGACCGCGGTCGTCAAGGTCGCCCGCGAGCTGGGAATGACGCCGCTCGGCTGGGACGTTGACCCGCACGACTGGGCCAAGCCGGGAGCGGAGACGATCCGCAAGCGGGTGATCAGCCAGGCCCGGGCCGGGTCGATCGTGCTGCTGCACGACGGCGGCGGCGACCGCAGGGGCACCCTCGCGGTCTGTCCGAAGTTGGTCGCGACGCTGCGGCAGAAGCACGGCATCACCCTGCTCCGGTGAGCGCGGAGCACTGGCCGGACCGGCGACTGTGACGCGGGTGGCACCGGTTTTGTCGTACGGCTCGGCGTCACGTATGCTTTCGAAGCCTCCGGCGGGGCCGGATGGGAGCAAGTCCGCTTGAAGTTGCCATGTGCAATGATGGCGGGGCCGCCCTCATCGTCTAGCGGCCTAGGACGCCGCCCTTTCAAGGCGGTAGCACGGGTTCGAATCCCGTTGGGGGCACGACCGGCCTAGCCGGAGCAAGAGCAAGGTCCTGTGGAGCAGTTGGAGTGCTCGCCGCCCTGTCAAGGCGGAGGTCGCGGGTTCAAGTCCCGTCAGGACCGCCAGCGCCGTCCGCCGTGCGTGACCCAACGCGCGGCGTTCTGCGTTTCCGAGCGTGACAACCTGATCGGCGGCCCCGCCGCCAGCCAGGTAACATTGCTCGAGTGCACGGCCAGGTAGCTCAGTTGGTACGAGCGTCCGACTGAAAATCGGAAGGTCGGCGGTTCGACCCCGCCCCTGGCCACATAGCCTTCGCCGGGCTATTGCAGCGCCCACCAGCGGAAACGCCGGTGGGCGCTTTGCTTTGCACCCCGGAAGCCCGGCCGTCCGGTCTGCCCCTCGTTGACCCCGGAATCCCACTAGTGGCCGGCGCTTATCGCACTTGGATCGCACGGACGGTTTTGGTGCGCCTGGAGGCTCGCGCCGCCTCGTGGCCGGCCTCACACCTGGCATGGCCACCGTCAGCGCCCTCGGGCCGCGGCTCTGGAGCCTCAGTTTGGAAGGGCGTGCGCAACCGGTCGTGATGCCCGAAACGCCTTCTCTCCTCGGCTGGCCCGCCTACCACTCGTGCCCGCTAATGACCGCCAGGCTTCGTGGTTACTGCCCGTGGATTGCCCATCGCCGCCTCGGCCTACGTGCATCCCCCTCGCCTGTAGCCTGCGACGATGATCGAGGACGGCAATACGGCGAGCGGCAGCATCACCACAGTACGGCGGGTCGGGGACACCATCAGACGGCCGCGCGGACCGTGGACACCGACCGTCCATGCCTTGCTCAACCACCTCGCAGACGTGGGCTTCACCGGCGCGCCAAGAGTGCTGGGTATCGACTCCGAGGGTCGCGAAGTCTTGTCGCTGCTACACGGCGAGCCGGCGATGCGTCCGTGGCCTGCGTCGCTGATGGAACGGCGCGGCATCGAGCAGTTGGCCGCTTGGCTGGCCAACTACCATGACGCTGTCGCCAACTTCGTCCCGCCCTCCGATGCCGTCTGGTTTGATCCGGAGGCGTGTTGGCGGCCCGGTTCGATCATCCGTCATGGTGATCTCGGCCCATGGAACTCGATCTGGACCGGCGGTCAGCTGGTCGGCTTCATCGACTGGGACTTCGCCGAACCGGGTGAAGCCATTGATGACCTCGCCCAGCTCGCCTGGTACGCGGTGCCGCTGCGCGACCTGACCGGACCTGCCGAATGGGCACACGCGGCGAAACGGCTCGAATGGTGCTGTGCGGCTTACGGTGCGCGTCCGGGTGATGTCCTTGCTGCCCTGCTACGGCTGCAGCACCGTGAGGCGGACCGGGTGCGGCGCCTGGGAGGCCAGGGGATCGAACCGTGGGCGTCCTTCCTCGCCCGAGGCGACGCCGAGGATATTGAGGCCGAGTGGCGCATGCTTCAGTCCGACGGCGGACTTCTGACCGACGGTGGCATGGGGTTGCACGTTGATTTCAACCAGCACGAGGGATGACGCGTTCCAGCGTCGCGGGCGGATCTCCTCGTCGGGCAGTCGTAGACCGTCCGGCCTCCCCGGACGGGGACAAGGTGGAGCGCCTTACCAGCCGAACGACCGGTCGTGGCAGTCACACGGGTCGCTGTCGGCCGTTGCGCCGGGTCAGTCGCCGCTGTACCCCACGAAGTAGATCGCGTGCGGCACATCGCCGTCGTACCCGATCACGTACCGGCCGTGCCATCGCTCGAGGCCGGTGAGGGCACCGTTCTCGATCGCCTCGGCGACCGCGGTGGCGGCAGGTCGGCGCGCGCCGAACAGCTCGTCCAGTTCCTCGGCTGGCACCGGTGCCACCATTCGCGGTGCCGCTGTGGCCGAGACCCCGGTCATGTCGATGATCGAGTGGGTGCCGGAGAACGGCTGCGACGCCAGCAGCGAGTCTGGGCCTGTCACCTCGATCTGCGCAGCACGCCATGCCTCTCGGGACATGGTGTCGTCTGGTTCCCAGCCGTCATCGCCGAACGCGTCGACGACGCTCTTTCGAATCTCGGCAAGCTCCCACGCGACATAGTCTTCTTCGCCCATCGATCGGGCTTGCCTGTTCGGCTCTTCGCGATAGAACGAGCCCCGCGCGTACGCCTCGCGGCGAGCTTGCTGCAACGCGCCACCGAGATCCTGCTGATACGGCACCTGCCAGCTCCACGCCGATGCGCCCACCCTGTCCCCTTCGTCTCGTCACCGGGTCGGGAGCGTACTGCCGCCCAGCCAACCTGTCATGCCGCGATCAGCGCGCTGGGTGTCGCAGATCAGTTGGCGGACGCCTGTCGTACATCAGTCGACGGAGGACAGTGGGCTCTGTCAGAGCTTGGGTTCGACCGGTGAAGGCAGCATGTCGGCCCACTTGCGTAGCACGTCGACGGCCTGGTCCCGGAGGGCTCCTTCGGCAACCTCTTCGCGCAATGAACGGCGCTCGGCCCGTTGGGCGACCTCTCGGTAGAACTGGAGGTCTTCGAAGCCGTAGGTCGCTACGTCGTGGCTGCTGGCTCCGAAGATCAGTCGGGGGATGCGGGCCCAGTAGCAGGCCATGAGGCACATGGGGCAGGGCTCGCTGCTGGCGTACATGATGCCGTCTTGAAAGAGGTGTCGCCAGAGGTTGCTGCCTGCATGACGCAGGGCCATGACTTCGGCGTGTGCGGTCGGGTCCCGCAGCTCGACAACGCTGCTGGCCTCACCGACGATCTCTCCGGATATGACGACGATGACTCCGAACGGGGTTTTGCCCTCGTCCTCCAATGCGCGCCGTGAGATCTCGATGGCCCTTGCCAGGAACCGCTCGTCTTGGGCGTCCAGTTCTGCGGTCATGGTCTTCCTGAGGGCTTACCGCCGGATCTGCGCTTGGGCCAGGGCTTGAGTGGGGTGACGAATCGGAGTTCGGTCCTGACCTTCACGACCTGCGGCACACGGGGCAGACCCTCGCCGTGCAGACCGGCGCGACGCTGGCTGACCTGATGAAGCGGCTGGGCCACTCGTCCATGGCGGCAGCTCGCCGGTACCTCCACGCCGTCGACGGGCGCGACCGGGAGATCGCCAAAGCCCTGTCCGAGCTGGCCGCGCACGGAGATGTCGCACGGCTGCCTCGGCACATCACGATGCGGAGCTAGTGAATGGTTAGCGCCGGACCAGGACGGACCATCCCACCGCAGTCATGACGAGAAGCAGTGCCACTGCGAACAGGGCCCGTCCGACCGCGAAGGGCACGGGGATGAGGAACGGTGCCTGCTGGACGAGCACGCCCGCACCGAGCAGGGCGACAGAGCCACCGTGGCGGACGGGCTGGGATCGCTGGCTGGCCGTTAGACGCTCACCCCGCACCCAGGCCATAGGAAACCGTCGCGTCACCGCGACACGCACGCCGAGTATGACCACGACAAGGCCGAGGACCACGATGACGAGGCGCAAGTCGATCCATTCCGGGCCCAGGTCGTTCACGCTCATGCGGCCATCATTCAAGGGATGTCAAGGTCGCAGGCTTGCCCGGCCCCTCCGAGACGGAGATGTCGCACGGCAACCCCGGCACATCACGATACGGAGGCCAATCGCACGGGCTGTCGCACGGCGGGCTGCTGCGGCTGCCTGACCTGCGGAAATGCGGGTGCCTGAAAATCGGAAGGTCGGCGGTTCGACCCCGCCCCTGCCGTCATCGGTTCCATGGCCGAGCTCGCTGCCGCGTTGCTAGAGACCCCGCAGGACCAGGACCACGTGTAGCCCGCCGACTGCCGGCTTGTCGGGCTCCACTTGATGCGTTACGGATCACTCAGATGATCGGTGACACGTCCGGCTAGCGGTACAGCAGTATGGGCAGACCGCAGGCCAGCAGTGCGCAGCCGAGCCAACCGCTGAACGCCGCCAGTGTGCCCGTGACCACCGCCGACTCGGACCGGTGGACGAGGAACCGTCGCACCAGCAGCGAGATCGCCAGGCTGACCAGAAGGAGCGGCACGCAGCCCTGAAGCAGGTCCCACACGTCCCGACCCGGTCTCAAGCACGCCTGCGTCTTCGCCGTACACAGCTTGTCGGGACCGGGCCTTTCCGGGCCCAGGCCCAGAAACTCAGGGCCAAGGGTGAAGGCCACCGCCGCGACCGGCGCGAGCACGACGAACGCGTACCAGCCCGCCAGCACGGCGAAACTCCGTCGCGCTACGGTCTCGTCCACGGGTGGGATCGTAGCAACGGTGATCAATTCCTCAAGGACTTGCAGGGTAAGGGGCAAGATTCGTAGCGCGCCAAGGGCTCGGCTTTCTCTAGCTCCGCGGGGTGTCGCCGATCATGTGAAGCCGCCTGTAACGCCTCACCGGAGTCGGACAGCCGACTGCGGCCGTGCCTTGACTCGGGACCTGGTTGACACTCGCGTCCCACCAGACGCTTGACATGATCAATACCTCGATCATGCTCGGCGTGGGTAGCCTAATCCGATGCGGATCTCCCCGCGCGACCTGACCGACGACGACCGTGAACTGATCGAATACGCCCGTCAGATCGTGGATGCAAACACCGACGGCGTGGACGGCATCCATACCGTCGGGGCAGCAGTGCGTGGAGTCGATGGGTCCATGTACGGCGGTATCAACCTTTACCACTTCACCGGTGGCCCCTGCGCCGAACTCGTCGCACTCGCTCACGCCCGTGCTTCTGGGGCTCGCGAGCTGACGACAATCGTGGCGGTGGGCAATTTCGGCCGCGGGCCGGTCAGTCCGTGCGGGCGCGACCGTCAGGTGCTGTTCGACTACCACCCAGATATCAGCGTCATCTTGCCGACCCTTGGTGGCGCGAAAAGCGTGGGGATCCGGGACCTCATGCCATTGGTCACCGTGTGGACGCCGTAGACGTCCAGGTCAACCGTCAAGCATGTGGTGGGACCAGACAGCGGGGCCGGTACAGAACTTGGGCTTGACCGGTGAGTGCAGCATGTCGGCCCACTTGCGTAGCACGTTGAGGCCAGGGAGAACTAGGCACCGAGCGGAGCCGTACGCCCGGGTCGCAGGCCGGTCCCCCCGAGGTCCGCGCGGCGGCCGGCGGCCGCGCCCTGGCTCATGCCGCTGCCGGCGAGCCGACGCGGTCCGGCGGTGCGCAGCCGGGGATAGACCTCCGCGATCCGCCGTTCGACGTGCCCCGACCGGTCGGCGAGCACCAGCGCCACGGAGTGTCCGGCGGCGGCCGATTCAGTGGCGGCGGCCGACTCGGCCTGGCGGAGCCGCACCGCCACCGCCGCGGCGAACCCCGCGAGCCAGGAGCGGCGGAACGCCGCCGGATGCTGGTGTGGTGGGACCGGCGTGGCGGCCAGCCCGTAGGCGGCCTGTACGAGCAGCGAGGTGAAGAGCAGCTCGACCCGCTCCAGGTCGCTCGCGAACCCGAAGAGGTGCATGGTGAAGCCCCGGGTGTCGCGACGCCGTACCGAACGGCAGCGCAGCGCATCCGCGACGGCGGCGAGCAGACCGGCCTTGTCGAGGGCGTACGGCGGCAGGAGCTCGATCACCCGGTCGCCGACCGGATCGGTGGCCGGATCCCGGGCCGCGAGCAGGGCGCGGTCCACGCCGTACTTGGCGATCAACTCGGCGGCCTTGGCGGTGAAGGCCTCCGCCTCGGCCACCGTGCAGGCCGGGTCTTCGGCCTTGGCCAGCAGCTTGCGCACCTTGGCCAGGATCACGTCGGACATTCCACCAGGGGTATCACACAGCGGGGCCCCGCTGCCCGCGACACGGATCGGCGCGTGACGGCCGGCGCGGACGGATCACGGGTGGGGTCAGGCGGCGCGGCGCCGCAGGGTAGCCACCGCCGACCCGGCCAGGGTGAGCAGGCAATCGGGAAGCTGGCCGTCGGCCAGGGCCGCGCCGAAGAGCGCTTCGCCGGTCGGAATGTCGCAGTTGGCGTACGCGCTGATGAAGCGCGCGACCCACCGGGCGTCGTAGCGGGCGTCGTCGATGCCGGGGAAGTCGAGTGTCCACGTCCCGCTGGGTACGCCGTCACCGACCATGGCGGCGGCCAGGCACCAGGCCACGTCGTAGGCTCCGGCTACCCCGGAACGGTCGACGACGGCGTCGAAGGTGCCGACCACGGCGTCACTGTCACCGGCGAGAGCGCAATGCAGCACCTGCGCGGCGTCGTCACGTGCCTCGGGCGGAACGTCGGTCACGTCGTCACCTCGCTACGGTCCGCTTCGGCTCGGTCATGAGCGGAAGGGTATGCCGGTCGGTCAAGGTAAGACCGGCGAACGGCGGAACCCTCTCGTCCCGTGACCGGTCAACTACCCACTGACAAGCTGTTGACCTGCGGTGTCCTTTGAGGGATACGCGCGCTAATGTGCGCCACGGAACCTTCGGGAGGACTACCTCATGTTCGTGTCACGCGGCTCGCGCGGCGGCGCTGCTCTGGCAGCCTGCGCAGCGCTTCTGTTCACCGTCGCGGGTTGCGGGACGGACGACGCGGAGCAGGCGGGAAAGCCTTCGCCCGTGCGCCTGTACGGCACCGACGGCAACATGGGCAACTCGTTCGGCGGGGAGTTCAAGGACCAGAGCGGGGTGCTCGCCGGCATGAAGGGGACGACGCCGCTGACGCCCCTCTCCGAGAGCTTCAAGACCCGGCTCCGCAGCGTCTACCCGAAGCTCGATGACGTCGTCTACGCGGGTGAGACGTACGACGCGGTGGTCATCAGCGCGCTGGCCGCGCAACTCGCCGGGGCCAGCACGCCCGCTCAGATCGCCGCGCAGATCAATGGCGTCACCACCATGGGCACCCCGTGCGATGTGGTCAGTGACTGCTTCAGGTTGGCCCGGGCCGGCACGGACATCGAATACCGGGGTGTGTCGCTGAAGCGGGGTGGCTTCACCGACGCGGGCGAGCCCTCCACGGCGACCTTCGCCACCCTGCATTTCGACGCGAACAACCAGATCAACGACGGCAAGACCGAATTCGTCGGCGCCGGGGACGAGACGGCCACTACGACGAAGCTGCCGCCGGCCGGCAGGAAGCAGCGCAGCGGCGCACGGAGCACGCGGCCGCTGAAGATCGGCGGGCTGCTGCCGATGAGCGGCGACCTGGCGCTGCTGTACCCGCCGATGGCGGCCGGTGCCCTACTGGGGATCCGGGAGGTCAACGCCGCGGGTGGTGTGCTGGGACAGCCGGTGCAGTGGATCGAGGGCGACGACGGGACCAACGCGGAGGTCGCGAAGGCGACCGTGCGCAAGCACATCGAGGCGGGCGTCCACGTCATGATCGGCGCCGGCGCCTCCGACATCTCGCGCGCCGTGCTTCCGGAGGTGGTGGAGGCCGGGGTGATCCTCTTCTCCCCGTGCAACACCGACGCCGGTCTGAGCACCATCCAGGACGACGGGCTGTTCTTCCGCACCGCCCCGTCCGACCTGCTGCAGGGACGGGCACTGGCCGACGTGATCCTCCGCGACGGGTCGCAGAAGATCGCCATCGTGGCGCGCAAGGACTCGTACGGCGAGGGCCTGCAGAGCAACGTCCGCGCCGAGCTGGAGAAGGCCGGGATCGGCGGTGACCAGCTCAAGCTGCTGAGCTACGAACCGCCGGCGGACGCCTCGACGCCGCTGGAGTTCTCCGCGGGGGCAGCCGAGATCAAGGCGTTCCGCGCCGACGCGGTCCTGCTCATCGGTTTCGGCGAGTCGGCACAGGTCATCAAGGCGCTGATCTCGGCCGGCGTCGCGCTGCGCCACTGACCGTGGCCCGGTCGCCCGCGGGCGACCGGCCCGACACCGGTGGCCCGGACCCGGCTCAGCGGCCCTTCCGGTCGAGGAAATCGGTCACCCGCCGGCGCTTCTCCTCATCCTCGAAGAGGACGGCCTGGCTGACCAGGTCGAGCTGCGGATGCGCGCCGGGCGGGGCGTCAACGGCCAGCTTGGTCAGCCGCAACGCCAGCCCGGACGCCTTGGCGATCTCGTCCAGCAGCCCGTGTGCCGTCCCGAGCAGGTCAGCGGGGTCCGCGACCGTCCGGTTGACCAGGCCGATCCGCAGCGCCTCCTCGGCGTTGACCCGTCGGCCCGTGAAGAGCAGTTCCTTGGCCCGCGCTTCCCCGACCAGCGCGGGCAGCCGGTGCGTCGCGCCGGCGCCGGCGAGGATGCCGAGCCGCACCTCGGGCTGGCCGAACACCGCACGCTCGGTGCAGACCCGCAGATCACAGGCGTAGGTGAGCTCGGCGCCGCCGCCCAGCGCGGGACCGTCGATCGCGGCGACGGTGGGCAGCGGAAGGGCCCGGATGCGGGCGAAGATCGCCGAGTTGATCGCGGCTAGCGCGTCCAGCCGCCCGCGCTCGCGCAGTTGGGCGATGTCCGCGCCGGCGGCGAAGATCCCCTCGCTGCCGCCGGTGAGCAGCAGCAGTCGCGGTTCGCGCTCCAGCCGCGCGCACACGTCGTGCAGCGCGGAGACCATCTCGGCGTCGATGGCGTTGCGCTTCTCGGGCCGATTCAGCGTGACGACGAGCCGGTCGCCGCGTTCCTCGATGTCAAGACTCACTGCTTGGCCCCACCCTCCCAGCGGTAGAAGCCCTGCCCGGACTTCTTGCCGAGCCGCCCCGCCGCGACCATCTCCTCGAGCAGCGGCGGCGGCGCGAAGCGGTCCCCGTAGGCCGCCTGCAACGTACGGGCGATGTCCAGCCGCACGTCCAGACCGACGATGTCGGTCAACTCCAGCGGACCGACCGGGTGCCGGTAGCCGAGCACCATCGCCTTGTCGATATCGGCCGGGCTGGCCACTCCGTCGGCGACCATGCGGATCGCTTCCAGGCCGAGCGTGACGCCGAGCCGGGAGGTGGCGAAGCCGGGCATGTCCCGTACGACGACGGGGTCCTTGCCCAGCCGGCCGGCGAGCGCGACGCCGGCCGCCGTGGTCTCGGCGGCGGTGGCCGCCCCGACCACCACCTCGAGCAGCGCCATCGCCCAGACCGGATTGAAGAAGTGGAGTCCGAGAAAGCGTTCCGGGTGGTCCAGCCCGCTGGCGAGTTCCGCGATCGGGATGCTCGAGGTGTTGGAGGCGAGCAGCGCCGGGCGCCGCTTCTCGGCCGCGGCGAGCACCGCGCGCTTGAGGTCGAGACGTTCGGGCACGGCCTCGACGATCACGGCGGGGCCGTCGACCACGTCGGCCAGATCGGTCTTCACGACCAGCCGGGCACGGCTCGCATCAGCGTCCTCTGTGGAGAGCTTGCCGCGGTCCACAGCCCGGTCCCAGAGCCCGTGCAGCGTGTCGAACGCGGCATTGGCGCGGTCCCGGTCGATCTCGACCAGCTCGACGGTGTAGCCGGCACCGGCGGCCACATAGGCGATCCCGAGGCCCATCGTGCCGGCCCCGACCACGACGAAACGATCGTTCATGGACCCGACCCTATGCAGCCCGGGTCGCGGCGGAACCGAGGGGGCCCTAGTGTCGACCTTCAAATCATCCGCGATGAAGGGACACCCCATGAGCGAGCCGCAGGAGATCGTGGAGACGCGCGGAGACGAGCGCGTCGACCTGTTGAAGATGGATACCAACAACGACGGCAGGACCGACGTCTGGGTGGTTGACACCGATGGCGACGGGAGGCCGGACGTCTTCCAGTTCGACACGACCGGCGACGGCACGGTCGACATCACGATGGTGGACCGCGACGAGGACGGGACTCCCGAAGAGGTCGTCGACGGCGACGGGGGTCTCCCACCCGCCTGACCCGTTCCCTCGACACCTTCGCCGCCCTCAGCGCCGGCATCCCGTCCACACCGGACCCGCGCGCGCCTGGCGGGCAGCGCCAAGCGCCGCTTGCGCGCTACCCGGCCAGGTGCAGCGTCGCGAGGTAGTAGGGCGCGTCGGTGAGGTCGACGTCGACGAGTCGCCACGGGCCGTCCTCGACCAACCCGGCCAGCTCCTGCGGCGTGCAGACCAGGTAGTCGAACCAGTCGGTGCCCAGCTCGCGGTAGCGCAGGCGCAGCCGCAACTGCCCACCCAACCGCCCCCGCTCGCGGTTGCGGCGGTGGTAGGAGGTGTGCACCGGATCGTTCGTGCCGTACGGGTCGGTGCCGTGCGCGATGATCTGGGCGCCGGGACGGGCCATCGCGGCCAACGCGGCGAGGAACGACGGCGCGCGTTCCCGCCCTTCGATCAGCCCGAGGTTGTTGCCGAGCAGCAGGAACGTGTCGTAGCGCCGCCCCTCGCGAGCGTGCTCATCGACCGTGGCGCAGACCAGATCGCGTACGCCGCGCTTACGCGCGACGGCGAGCGCCCCCGGGGAAACGTCCAGCCCGGTGACCGGGACGCCCCGCTCCTGCAGCAGCAGCGCGATCCGTCCCGCTCCGACGCCGATGTCGAGCACCTCGCCTCGCACCCGGCCGACGGCCCGATGGTCGTACGGCTGCCATTGCTCGGGTCCGTCCAGGTAGTGCGCGGCGGGCGCTCCGTTGATCAGTCCGTCGTCCCGTTCGATGATCTCGATGACCGGCCTCGGTAATCGGCCACCGACCAGGGGCCGCGGCCCGACACCGGTCGCCACCGCGAGCGCGTCGCGCAGCAGTTCGCCGAAGACATCACCAATGCGCGGTTCACCCAGCATTACGCCGACGCTACCGGGGCACACGGCCTTCGGCACCGCGGCCGAGCCCGTACCCTGACTGGTGTGACCGCCCTGGACCGACTCGGTGCCGAGAAATACGTCCTGCTGACGACGTTCCGCAAGGACGGCCGAGCGGTGGCCACCCCGGTCTGGGTGGTGCGCGACGGCGACGCGCTCGCCGTCTGGAGCGCCGCCGACGCCGGCAAGGTCAAACGGATCCGCAACATCGACGCCGTGACGCTCGCTCCCTGCGACTTCCGCGGCAACCAGCACGCCGATCCCGTGCCGGCGCACGCCTCGATCAGCGATGCGGCGGGGAGCGCGCACGTGCGGGATCTGCTGAAGCAGAAGTACGGCGTGGCCGGGCGGCTGACGCTGTTGGGCAGCCGGCTGCGTCGCGGCGACGACGGAACGGTCGGCATCCGCATCGTCCTCGACGACTAGCCGCCTGCCTCGGGATGGACAGGAGCGGGGTGGATGGCCGCAGAACGGAGCAGGGGCGAAGGTCGCGCGGTCACCCGCACGTCCCTCGCCCCTGCCCGACGCTCAGCCGGTTGGAACGGCTCCTCTTCAGTCGCCTTGGCGCTGCTGAGGAATCTGGCCCTGCAGCAGGGCCCGAACCTCCGACTCGCGGTAACGACGGTGTCCGCCCAAAGTGCGAATTGCGCTTAGCTTGCCCGCCTTAGCCCACCGTGTCACGGTCTTCGGGTCGACTCGGAACATCGACGCGACCTCGGCCGGCGTGAGTAGCGGCTCGGGTTCATGCGTTCGCGATGCCATCGGTACTCCTCCACAGGGTGTAAACATCGGCCGGGGTCCCGCCGGTCGACGCGTATCCCATGGTCCGGCTAGTCCCCGATGTCCGACATGGGCCGAACGGCCGGACGTCCCTGGATAGAAGGATGAGCAATGACTGATTTATGACGCTTTTATATGCCAGAAACCGCCTTATTTGGACTCTTGATCACGCTTCGTGACCCGGCGATTACGAATCATCCTCGCCTTAGCGCCGTTCCCGGCTCGTCCAGTTCGTACCGTTCGTCGTTAATTGCATCGTTCGAGCAACTGCACCGCGCGCCAGCGCGCCACCAGCTTCTCGTACGCCTCCGTCGCCGCGTCCGCGTCACCGCTGGAGAGCCCCGCGAGCCCGGCGGCCACGAGCGCCGGGGAGTCATCGGCCCCCAGCGCGTCATCGGGCAGCAGGTCGACCAGGCCGCCGTAGTCGAGTTCGACGACCGATCGGGGATGAAACTCCTCCAGCCACCGCGCCCCCTCCTCCACCGCCTGCGTGATCGGTGCGTCCCCGACCGACTTGCGCAGCACGGCGAGGCCACGGGACGCGCGCCGACGGGCCTTGGAGATTTCGGTGCGGTAGCGCAGCGCCCGGCTCCCGGTCCGCGTGACGAACTCGCGCTCGCCCTCCTCGATGAAGACGAACCAGCGCAGCGGAACGCCCCACGTGGCGATCTGCTCATGCACCCGCGGGACCCCCTGCTCCAGCACCCGGGCCCCGCTGCGCCAGTCCTCCACGACCGCCTTCGCCTGCCCGGCCAGCACCGGCGGGACGAACGCGTCGGCGAGCACCGAAGGGACCCCGTCGCGCGCGCTGAGCGCCGCTTCGGCCACCCGTACCCGCAGATTCCACGGGCAGATCAGCAGCGTGTCATCCGTCTCCAGGACGTACGCCTCGTCAGGCGGATCCGGCAGCCGCGTCCACCCCGCGCCGAGCGCCTCGATCACCGCGGTGCGCTGGCGGACCGGACCGTCGAGCGGCGCCACCGCCCGACCCTCCTTCACGTAGCGCCGCCAGTACACCTGACGGTCGCGGTCGAAGGCGGTCAACGGTTCGTACACGCGCAGGTATGAAGCGAAGAGCGACGGCACGGCGCGATCCTCCCATGAAAACGACCATCGCTGCCGTCACCTGCTGGGAGCGGGTCGAGCGGCGTGGGAACGCGAAGCGAGCACATGGACAGGGCGATATTAGGCTCGACATGACCGGCGCCACCCCGCCGGCCATCACAGGGACCGCACCCCACAAGGGCGCCACCGACATCAGGAGCAGTCATGGGCGTATTCGCCAGCACCGACGGCCAGGAATCGGCCGGGCACGAGCAGATCGTCTTCTGCCAGGACAAGCAGACCGGGCTGAAGGCGATCATCGGTATCTACTCGACCGCCCTCGGCCCCGCGTTGGGCGGCACGCGCTTCTACCCGTACGCCACCGAGGCGGACGCCCTGCACGACGTGCTCGAGCTCTCGCGCGGGATGGCGTACAAGAACGCGCTCGCCGGGCTCGATCTGGGCGGCGGCAAGGCCGTCATCTGGGGCGACCCGGAGCAGGTCAAGAGCGAGGCGCTGCTGCGGGCGTACGGCCGGTTCGTCGAGTCGCTGGCCGGCCGCTACTACACCGCCTGCGACGTCGGCACCTACGTTGCGGACATGGACATCATCGCCCGCGAGACCCGCTACGTGACGGGCCGCAGCGTCGAGCACGGCGGGGCGGGGGACTCGTCGATCCTCACCGCCTGGGGCGTCTTCCAGGGGATGCGCGCTGCGGCCGAGCACGTCTGGGGCTCACCCACCCTCGCCGGTCGTCGGGTCGGCGTCGCCGGCCTGGGCAAGGTCGGCAAGTACCTGGTGGGCCACCTGATCGACGACGGCGCGTCGGTCGTGGCGACCGACGTGAACGAGCGGGCCCTGGACTGGGCGCGTCAGACGTACCCGCAGGTCGACCTGGTCGCGGACGCCGGCGCGCTCATCTCCTCCGACATCGACGTGTACGCCCCCTGCGCGCTCGGCGGGGCGCTGAACGACGAGACGGTGCCCGCGCTTCGCGCCAAGATTGTTACGGGGGCGGCCAACAATCAGCTCGCACACCCGGGCATCGACAAGGTGCTGGCCGACCGGGGTGTGCTCTACACGCCGGACTACGTGGTCAACGCCGGCGGCGTGATCCAGGTGGCCGACGAGATCGAGGGGTTCAACTTCGAGCGGGCCAAGCTGCGGGCGACCCGGATCTTCGACACGACCCGCCAGATCCTGCGGCTCGCGGACGCGGAGGGCGTGCCGCCGGCGGCGGCGGCCGACCGGTTGGCCGAGCGTCGGATGGCGGAGGTCGGCCGGCTGCGCACGATCCACCTGGCCTGACCGTTCCCGGCCGCACCTCATGCTTTCCGCCGATCAAGGAATCCGGCGTCGGTCAGGGACTGGTTCACGCGGAGCGACACCAAATCGTGTGAAGAGTTCGTGACCGGTGGACAACTCCGTGATCGGCGGGAAGGATGAGGCCCAAAGGGCGTCGGTGGCCGTCATGACCGAATTCGGGATGCACTCCTTACGGTCCCGGAAAACGCAGTACGCCACGCCCGGCGGCGACGCGCCGGAGCGACGCGGGTAACCCGAGGTGCCGAACCGGGTCCTCCCCATGTACCGTAAGAGCCACGAGAGATGCCTGACGTCATCGGGGCCCGCCTTCGGGCTGCCCCGAATTCTGTGCGAGGGGGTCGAGCCATGGGGCGCGGCCGTGCTAAGGCCAAGCAGACAAAGGTGGCCCGGGAGTTGAAGTACCACTCCCCGAACACCGACCTCACTGCACTGCAGCGAGAACTGGCTGGCAGTGGGAAGTCTGACCGCAACTTCGACGACGACTACAAAGAGTTGGTCGACGACGATGACGAGGACGACGCGGACGACGACCCGGGTAACTGGGTGCCTCCGACCCGCTGACGTTCAGCCATATCAGAGCACGCGGTAACGCCCGCGTGCTCATGCGTGTCCGTCTGGTGCCGGTCACCGTCCACCAGGACTGTTTATGCGATCAAGGACTTGTCGGGGCCAATCGTCCGATTGACCCCGACAAGTCCTTCGTCGACGAGAACTCCGCTTGGTGCCGTCAGCGCGGCCGATTGTTCCAGTTGTAGAACGTCGGGATGTTCTCGAAGTGGTTCCAGGCGCAGACCGCGGATCCGCCATCTCCGGCAGCCACCTCGGCGCGCTGACGACGTGCCTCCTCCGCCTCCGAGAGCAGCGCGGTAAGCCCCGCCCGGGCCCCCCGCACTCGCGCGGCAACCGGGTCGAGGGAATCCTCCTCGACGTGGTCAGGATGCCGGCGGCTGGTGGTCTCGGGCATGGTTCAACACTCCCTCCAATAAGCGGATCTTGCTGTTCCGGCAGTGGTTGGTCTCCGTACCGTCGAAACGCCCGTGCTCGAAGTAACGGTTGGCGGCGTGCGCGCCTCCGCAGAACCCGAAGTACGGGCAACTCGACCGGCACGCCTCCACCCCGGTCAGGAACTCCGCGATCCAGGGCGTCCGTTCCGGCATCCCCAGGATCGTCGGCAGCGGCGTGGCGAGCACGTTTCCGCTGGTGAAATCCGCGTAGCGGGGGTCGGAGAAGCCCGCGAGCTCCGGTGAGAGCAGCACCACGGAGCCGTCGTACGCGATGGTGGGGATGGGATCGAGCTGCGCCGGCAGCACCCGGTCCGCGGTGCCGTCGAGCACCGCGGCCGCGTAGCGCAGCGACCACTCCACCTCACGCACATGGATCCGGGGATCGCGACGCCAGGCAGCGACCAACTCGCTCCAGAACCCCGACACCGCAGCGGCCGGATGGTCGTTGCCGCGCCGGTTGACCCCCTCCATCTCCTCGATGTTGATGCCCAGGACATCGCAGCCGAGCTCCAGGAAGTAGTCGTAGAGCTCGGTCGCGAGCCCCGGCGTCGGCTCGCTCACGACACAGAGCGCCGAGAAACCGATGCCATGCCGGCGCAGCGCTTCGACACCGCGCATGACGCGGTCGTACGACGGCTGTCCGCCCCGACCCACCCGCTCGCTGTTGCGCTCGCGTGGGCCGTCGACGCTGACGCTGACCCGCACCTGGTGCGCGGTCAGAAACTCGCACCACGCATCGTCAATCAGGGTCGCGTTGGTCTGCACGTGGTGCTCGACGCCGGGGTCGAAGGGAGCGAGCAGCTCCGCGAAGTACTCCCGCCCGGTGGCGAGCGGTTCGCTCCCGTGCCAGACCACCGAGAAGCGGCCGTCCCGGGCCCAGTCGTTGACCGCGGCGGCCACCGCCGCCGCGACCTCCGTCGGCATCTTGCGGTCCTGGGACCGGAACGGCAGATAGCAGTACGCGCAGTCGAGGTTGCACAACGTCGTGGGCTGCATGACGACATACGTCGGCACGGAAGCGATGCCACGCATGCCCGAAAACCTCACCCGCTCGCGCGTCACCGCCCCTCCTCTACCTGTGGATGCCGCTTCAGGCTAGGCGGAGGTGTCCACTCGGGTGAAGTGCCAATCACGTATGCGCATGATCAGCAAATAGTGATCACCGGTGGAAAGTCAGCCGCGGGTGTGCTGGCCGATCATCTGCACGGCGCCGGAACCCTCGATGATCTCGCCCGCCTGCCACGCGTCCAGTCCACGCCCGGCGAGGAAGGCGAGCGCCCGGTCGGCGTCCTCGGCCGACACGATCGCGAACATCCCGATCCCCATGTTGAAGGTCGACTCCATCTCCGGGTCCTCGATCCGCCCCTTCGCCTGAACCAGGTCGAAGATCGACTGCGGCTTCCAGGTGGACCGGTTGACCACGGCGTCGACGTGCTCGGGCAGGATCCGCACGAGGTTGCCGGGAATGCCGCCACCGGTCACGTGGGCCAGCGCGCGCACCTCGCACTCCTCGATCAGCTTCAGGCAGTCCTGCGCGTAGATCTTGGTGGGCGTCAGCAGCTCCTCGCCCAGCGTGCGCTGCCGGCCGAAGTCGTCGACCACCGTGTCCAGGCGCATCCGCCCCGCGCCGAGCAGCACGTGCCGTACGAGCGAATAACCGTTGGAGTGCAGACCCGAGGAGCGCATCGCGATGACCACGTCACCGACCTCGACCCGGTCACGGCCGAGGATCTCGCTCTCCTCCACCACGCCCACGCCGGTCGCCGAGACGTCGTACTCGTCCGGACGCAGCACACCCGGGTGCTCCGCGGTCTCGCCGCCGAGCAACGCGCAGCCCGCGTAACGGCAGCCGTCGGCGATGCCGGCGCCGATCTCGGCGATCTTGTCCGGCACCACCTCGCCGCAGGCGATGTAGTCGAGCAGGAAGAGCGGCTCCGCGCCGCAGGCCACCAGGTCGTCGACGACCATCGCCACCAGGTCGATGCCGACCGTGTCGTGGATGTCGAGCTGCTGGGCGATCACCAGCTTCGTGCCGACGCCGTCCGTCGAGGCGGAGAGGATCGGGTTGCGATACTTCTTCGTGTCCAGCCGGAAGAGGCCGGCGAACCCGCCGATGTCGCCCATCACCTCGGGCCGCGTCGTCAGCCTCACCTTCGACTTGAGCAGCTCGACCGCCCGATCGCCGGCATCGATCGACACGCCCGCGTCCGCGTACGTCGAAGCGCGCTTCCGGCCGGTGCGGCTCGCCCCCGCAACCCACGGCTGACGGTTACCGGGCTCCGCTCGGGAGGCCGCGCCTCCATCGGGTCCGACGTCCGCGTTGCCGCGTTCGGTCACGTGCGTCACGGTTCTCCCCTTTGTGTTTCCCGCGGTAAACCGCGTCGGGTAGCGGTCGAGGATCACTCGACGGGTGTGCTCACTGGCCGGACAGCGTGAGCCGGACCGGCCAGTGCTATGGGCGGTGCAGCGCCTCACCGCCGCCGGCTACGGCGACGAGTGGTGAGACGCCCGGCGCCGGAACATCCGTCCCGGCCTGGTCGTCCTGCTCCCCGGTGCGCGGGCCTTGGCCCACGACGCCGGAGGCCCGGCGACCCACACCTTCGAGCAGGTGCTTACCGATCAGGTTCCCGGCCGGCAACTCGATCGGGTATTCACCATCGAAACACGCGCGGCAGAGGCGCGTCTTCGGCTGCTCGGTCGCCGCGATCAGCCCGGCGAGGGAGACGTACCCCAGCGTGTCGGCGCCGATGGATCGCCGGATGCCGTCGGTGTCGAGACCGTTGGCGAGCAACTCGGCGCGGGTCGCGAAGTCGATGCCGTAGAAACACGGCCAATTGACCGGCGGTGACGAGATCCGGACATGCACCTCCAGCGCACCCGCCTCGCGCAGCATCCGCACGATCGCGCGCTGGGTGTTGCCCCGCACGATCGAGTCGTCGACCACCACGATCCGCTTGCCCCGCACGTTTTCCCGGAGCGGGTTGAGCTTCAGGCGGATGCCGAGCTGACGCAGCGTCTGCGAGGGCTGGATGAACGTCCGCCCCACGTACGGGTTCTTCATCAGGCCGGCGCCGTAGGTGATGCCGGACGCCTCCGCGTAGCCGATCGCGGCGGGGGTGCCCGACTCCGGCACGGGAATCACCAGATCGGCCTCGACCGGGTGTTCCGCCGCGAGCTTGCGGCCGATCTGCACCCGCGCGGCGTGCACGTTGCGCCCGGCGATCGTGGTGTCGGGGCGGGCGATGTAGACGTATTCGAAGAGACAGCCCTTCGGCTCCGGGGCGGCGAACCGCGCCGACCGGAGGCCGTGCTCGTCGATGGCGATCAACTCGCCGGGCTCGACCTCGCGCACCACGCTCGCCCCGACGATGTCGAGGGCGGCCGTCTCGCTCGCCACCACCCACCCCCGCTCCAGGCGTCCGAGCACCAGCGGCCGCACCCCGTGGGGGTCGCGCGCGGCGTAGAGCGTGGTCTCGTCCATGAACACGAAACTGAACGCGCCGCGCAGCGTCGGCAGCACCTCCAGCGCGGCCGCTTCGACCGAGAGGTCCGGGCGGCCCGCCAGCAGCGTGGTCACGAGCGCCGTGTCGGACGTCGAACCGTCGGCCGCCATGCCCCGCTCGCTCACCTCACGGGAAAGCTCCGCGGTGTTGACCAGGTTGCCGTTGTGCGCGAGCGCGATGGTGGTGCCGGCCGCCGTGGCGCGGATGGTCGGCTGGGCGTTTTCCCAGGTCGACCCGCCGGTGGTGGAGTAGCGCGTGTGCCCGATCGCCAGATGCCCTCGCAGGCTCGCCAACGTGGGCTCGTCGAAGACCTGGGCGACCAGCCCGAGGTCCTTGTAGACCACAACTCCGGAGCCGTCGCTGACCGCGATGCCCGCGGCCTCCTGGCCGCGGTGCTGTAGCGCGTAGAGACCGAAGTAGCTGAGCTTGGCAACTTCTTCCCCCGGCGCCCAGACTCCGAAGACGCCGCAGGCGTCCTGCGGACCGGGTCGTTGGGGGTCGAGGTCATGGCTTAACCGGCCGTCGCCTCGGGGCACCTGTCGCTCCCTCGTACTGCTGCTGTGACTCAGTGCTGCGCAGTCACCGGAATACCGTCGCGGAACAGTGTACGCGAGCTTCGGCCGATAACAGAGAGCGACTTTTTGAGCGCTTTCAGTGACCGTCGCCGATATCATCGCCGAGTTACAGCGGGATGTAAGCCGAAATGTCGGCACGGTGTCCGCTCGCCCGGACGCGCCCCTCAGCGACCGCGTCCGCCCACGCAAGCCGCCCTGTAGCGAGCCTCACCCACGTCTGCGGATCGGTCTCGACCACGTTCGGCGGGGTGCCCCGGGTGTGCCGCGGACCCTCTCCGCACTGAACTGCACCGTAAGGTGGGACCCGCACCTCCACCGATCGGCCGGGAGCTCGGCTGACCAGGTCGGACAGGAGGGCACGGACAGCGTCACGCAGCTCGTTGCGGTCCGGCACGAGGCCGGCATCGAGCGCCGCTTCGACGGCCGCGACCGCCGAGGACTTATTGTGCGGAGAGGACACGACGGGACGATACGACCCGCCGTCGCGCTAGTTGCTGTCGCCCCTGGGTCGCGCTGATCCGGTCAGACAAGGCATAGTGGCCGACGGTGTACTCGTCACGGGTGACCCCTGCCCGAAGACATCGGCCGGGGAAGATTCAGACCGGAAGGCGGTGGACGTGACAACACACCGACGAGCCTGGATGACGCGGGCCGGTGTGGTCGTGGCGCTGGCAGCCAGTGCCCTGGTCGCAGCCCCCGCCGCTCCCGCTCTCGCCGACGCGCCAGCGGTGCAGATAACCAGTCTCTCTACGACGTTATCGCCCGGCCAGACCGTCACGCTCAAGTTCCGGGTAACGAACAAGAACCAGAGCGGGCTCGGCCAACCTGCCGACGATTCGTTCACGATCAACGTGAGCTCGTCCTTCTCCGAACTCAGCTGCCAATCCGGCTGCTCCGGTACGGAGACAATCGAACGCGGCAAGGCCGGAGACTTCACGGCCACGCTGCGCGCGGGGAACGTCGCAGCCGGGCAGAGCAAGTCCGGCGAGGTACAGATCCGGGCGCAGGCGGGGAACGAGACCGGCACCGCCAGGCAAACCGTCACCGTCAAGTCGCAACAGGCCGCGACGGTCAAGTCGATCTCGGGCAAGGTCACCGACATCGACACCGGCAAGGGGCTCTCCGGCGCCCTCGTCGCGATGAGCGACTCGCAGGGCCACCGCTACACCGTCACCGCCAACGGCAGCGGCAACTACCGGTTCACCTCGACGGAGAGTGAGCCGATCGCCCCCGGTGAGATCCTCATCGGCGCGCAGGCGGAGAACTACAAGGCGCAGACCGACTTCAAGCGGATCAACGGCGTCGCCGGCCAGGCGATCGCCGGACCGACGCTGGCGCTGAAGTCGGCGACGGCTCCCACGCCGTCCGCGACGCCTTCGGCCAGCGAGGAGCCGGCCGAGGAGACCCCCGGCGCGGAGGAGACCACGGCCCCGGCCGCAGCGGCACCGGCGACCAAGAACGCCTCCAACAGCGGCGGCACGTCGTGGCTGCTCATCATCGTCGGCGGGCTCCTGGTCGCCCTCGGCGTCGGCGCCATCGTGCTTCTGCTCGTCCGCCGCAAGGAGAACGAGGCCGACGAGGACGAAGCGGACGAGGCGATCAGCGGTCGCGGCGCGGCGGGCGGCTACGGGGGCGGCAACGACGCGACCCGGATCACCAACCGGGCAGGCGTCGGCACGGACGCGACGATGGTCGCGGGCGGTTCGCTGGCCGACGCACCGACGATGCTCCACAACATCCCGCCGATCGACGACGAGTTCCCCGACCCGTACGGCGCCCCGTTGCCCCCCGTCCAGCAGGCCGGGCCGCAGCCTCCGTCGTACGGCGCCGGCTACGGCGGCGGCGCACCGACCCAGGCCGGATACGGCCCGGCCGACGCCACGGGTGGCTACGGTGGCGGGCCCGCCGCCGGTGGCTATCCGAACGCGCCGTCATCGGGTGGCGGTTACGGCGTACCGTCCGGTGCACCGTCCGGCGGTCCAGGCAACTACGGCCCGCCCGCCCCGGCGGGCGGGTACCCCAACGCTCCGTCGTCCGGTGGCGGCTACGGCGGTCCCAACGGTCCGGGCGGCCCCTACGGCAACGCGCCATCCACGGGCAACGCCTACGGCGCACCGGCCGGCCCCGCGGGTCGCGCGCCGGGCGGCGAGGGCTACGGCGGCGGTGACTACGCTCCGCCGGCCGGTCCGACCGGCCCCGGCTACGGCGCACCGCAGGGCGGCTACGGCGAACGCTACGACGAGCCGACCGGCCGCTACGACGGCGGCGCCAACGGATACGGCCGACCGGCCGCACCGTACGAGCCGGCTCCGTACGGCCAGAATGCCGAGCAGGGCCGTGGCGGCTACAACCAGGAGCAGGGCTACAACGCTCCCGGCGCCGGCTACGACGGGCCGGGCGACTACGCCCAGGGCGCCGGCGGTTACGAAGCCCCGACCGCGGGCAGCGGCTATGACGCCGGTGCCGGCTACGGCGCCGCGCCCGGCGGCTACGGCCAGGGTTACGGCGGCGGACCGGGTGGCTACGAGCAGGGCGGCGGGGGCTACGACCAACGCGGCGGCTATGAGGCGCCCGGCGGTCAGGACCGGGTGCCCGACCAGCGCGGCGGCTACGGCGAGCGCGGTTACGAGCAGGGCGGCTACTACGACGACCAGGCGCCCTCGGCCGGCCAGTCACGGCACGGCGGTCCCCAAGGTCCTCAAGGCCCGCAAGGTCCGCAAGGTCCGCAGCAGCCGGGTCGTTCGGAGCGGCGCTCGCTGGACTGGCTCGACGACTGACAACGACGGTCCTGTCAGGGGCCTCGGCCGCGGGAGTTCACCCGCGCCGAGGCCCCTGATCAGTTTTCGGAGAAGATCCCGTTGCGCAGGACCGGGACCACGTCCGACACCCCCGGTTCGGCGGCGATCACGACATCCTCGGCATAGCCACGCGTGATGAGTTCCCGGCCGGAGACACAGCCCCGGACCGCAGCGGGGACGTCGGGCAGGCTCGCCAGCGCCGCCAGCGCGACGGCCGCCTCCACGGAGAGCCCGCCGGAAACCATCGCGAGCCCATCGAGAACCGCGGCGGCGCCGAGCAGATCCTCGACGGAGGGGCGCAGCGTGCCGTCCGGCCACCGCTCCCCCGCCGCGATGACGCCCACGGGCGTGTCCGCGGAGCCGTACCCGTGAGCGACCAGCCAACGTGCGACGGCGGGTGCGTTACGCAGGCAACCGGCCACCACCGGCAGCCCGGTCGCGCTCGCCGCCGCGCAGATCGCCGACCCGTTCGGGGAGGGCAGCACCAGATCCGGCACCGCCGGAGCGGTCCGCAGCGCGGCGGGCGACAGCGACCACGGGCGGTGCGGGGTGACGTCGCTGCGTCCCACGGCGGCGACCGCGCCGACCCGGCGCGCGTACTCGGCGGCCTGATCACCCCATGGGAATGGGTGCACCCGCATCCCCCGGCTCACCGCCACCTCAACGGAGGTGGTGAATGAGAGCACGTCCACGACCACCAGGGCGGCGCAGACGCGGCCGAGTTCGGCCGCGCCCGCGAGACCCCACTCGAACCGCGCGCCTGCCCCGGGCTGGGCGTAGACGGGCTCGGGCAACGCCTCAGCCGTTGTCGTTCGCCACGGAGTCGGCACCGTCACTCGGCTCCGCCGCGCCGGCGGGCTCGGCCTGGCTGCTCACTGCGGCGGCCGCCGGAACGCCGGCCTGCGCCGGCGCGTGGGCATCGGCAGCGGGATCGGTCGCCGTACCACCGAAGAGCCGCGGCAAGGTCGAGGTGAACGCCGTCCGCAGTTCGTCGAGGCCGAGCGTGAACTGGTCGACCACCTCGAGCGTCGCGTTCGTCGCGTCCGTGACGCCGATCAGCGTGGCCGGCAGCTCGTACTGGCCGCAGAGCGCCGCGAACGCGTCCTCGTGGGCGCGCGGCACGACCACGATGGCCCGCCCCGCCGACTCGCTGAAGAGGTAGACGAACGGCATCGAGCCGTTGGTGAACTCCTCCGGCACCGTGATCTGCGCCCCGACGCCGCGGCGCAGGCACGACTCCACAAGGGTCTGGGCGAGCCCGCCGTCGGAGAGGTCGTGCGCGGCCGTGACGTGCCCGGCCCCGGCCGCGTCGGCGATCACCCGGGCCAGCACCTGCTCGCGGACGAGATCGACGCGGGGCGGCACGCCGCCGAGGTGATCGTGCGTCACTGACGCCCACTCCGAGCCCGACAGCTCCAGGCGGGTCTCCCCGAGCAGGAAGATCAGGTCACCGTCCGGGGTGGCGGGGGGCGCGAAGCCCATCGGCACCCGCTGCGCGACGTCGTCGAGGAGCCCGAGCACGCCGACCACCGGCGTCGGGTGGATCGCGGCGGCACCGGTCTGGTTGTAGAAGCTGACATTGCCACCGCTCACCGGGATGCCCAACTCGGCGCAGCCGTCGGCGAGACCGCGTACCGCCTCCGCGAACTGCCACATCACGGCCGGATCCTCGGGGGACCCGAAGTTGAGGCAGTTGGTCACGGCGACCGGCTGCGCACCCGTGACGGCGACGTTGCGGTAGGACTCGGCGAGCGCCAGCTTCGCCCCGTTGTACGGGTCGAGCCGCGCGTACCGGCCGTTGCCGTCGACGGAGAGCGCGACCCCGAGGCCGCTCTCCTCGTCGATCCGGATGATCCCGGCGTCTTCCGGCTGGGCCAGGACGGTGTTGCCGAGCACGTACCGGTCGTACTGCTCGGTCACCCACGTCTTGTCACACAGGTTCGGCGACGCGATCATGCGCAGCACGGTCTCCCGCAGCGCCTCGGGGGTGGACGGCCGTGGGAGCGTCTCGGCCCGGTCCGCCTGCAGCAGGATCAGGTCGGCGGGCTCCCGCATCGGGCGGGCGTAGACGGGACCGTCATCGGCGAGCGAGGCGGGAGGCACGTCCACCACGGTCTGGTCCCGCCACGTGATGAGCAGTCGCCCCGGCTCGCCGTCGGCCTGCGCGGCGGTCACCTCGCCGATCGCGGTGGCGATCACGCCCCACTTGTCCGCCGTCTTCAGCACCGCGTCGAGCTTGTCGGGCGCGACGATCAGCAGCATCCGCTCCTGGGACTCGCTCGCCAGGATCTCGTGCGGCTCCATCGACGGCTCGCGGAGTGGCACCCGCTCCAGCCAGACCCGCATGCCGGTGCCGGCCGCCGCGGCGGTCTCGGTCAGCGCACAGGTCAGCCCGGCGCCGCCGAGGTCCTGGATGCCGACGACAAGACCTGCGTCGTAGAGCTCCAGGCACGCCTCGATCAGCAGTTTCTCGGTGAACGGGTCACCGACCTGCACCGCCGGACGGCGCTGCTCGCTGGCGTCGTCGAACGTGGCGCTGGCGAGGACGGAGACTCCGCCGATGCCGTCCCGACCGGTCTTGGCGCCCATCAGCACCACGACGTTGCCGGCCCCGGCGGCGGCCTTGTTCTGCAGGCGGTCGACCGGCAGCACGCCGACGCAGAGCGCGTTGACCAACGGGTTTCCCTGGCAGCAGGGGTCGAAGACGAGCTCGCCACCGATGTTGGGCAGCCCCAGCGAATTGCCGTAACCGCCGACGCCGGCCACCACGCCGGGCAGTACCCGCGCGGTGTCCTCGTGATCGGCGGCGCCGAACCGCAGCGCGTCCATGACGGCGACCGGACGGGCGCCCATCGCGAGGATGTCCCGGACGATGCCGCCGACGCCGGTGGCCGCGCCCTGGTAGGGCTCGACGAAGCTCGGATGGTTGTGGGACTCGATCTTGAAGGTGACGGCGAGGGTGTCGGAAACCTGGATCACGCCGGCGTTCTCACCGATGCCCGCGAGCAGGCGGTCGCTGGCGGGCGCCTTTTCACCGAACTGGCGCAGGTGCACCTTGCTCGACTTGTAGGAGCAGTGCTCGCTCCACATGATCGAGTACATGGCGAGCTCGGACTGGGTGGGGCGGCGGCCGAGGAGCTGCCGGATCCGCTCGTATTCGTCGTCGCGCAGCCCCAGCTCCGGATAGGGCTGCAGCTCGCCGGGGGTGGCGGAGGCGCGCTCGACGGTGTCCGGGCCGGTGGCGTAGTCGTCGACGGCGAAGTCGTCGCGCGGGTCGGCCGCGGAGTCCGCGACGGCGGACATCCCGTCGACCGACGCGGGGCCGAGGCCGCCGTTGGCTGCCTCGCCGGCTTCCGGGTTGGTCATGTCGGTCGACTCGCTCGACGCGGTGTCGGGCTGAGTGGTCATGCCGGCGCTCCCGCCAGATGTTTGAGGATCGAGGTGAAGAAGCCGAGTCCGTCGAGGGAGGGGCCGGTGAGCGCCTCCACGGCGTGCTCGGGGTGCGGCATGATGCCGACGACGTTGCCGGCTTCGTTGGTGATCGCGGCGATGTCGCGCTGCGAGCCGTTGGGGTTGCCGCCGAGGTAGCGGGCGACGACCCGCCCGGTCGCTTCCAGTTCGTCGAGGGTGCGCTCGTCGGCGACGTAGCAGCCCTCACCGTTCTTGACCGGGATGAGTACCTCCTGCCCGGCGCTGAAGCTGTTGGTGAAGGCGGTGTCGATCGACTCCACCCGCAGCAGCTGGTCCCGGTTGCGGAAGTGCAGGTGCTGGTTGCGGGTCAGCGCGCCGGGCAGCAGGTGCGCCTCGCAGAGGATCTGGAAGCCGTTGCAGATGCCGAGCACCGGCAGCCCGTCCCGGGCCGCGGCGACGATCGACTCCATCATGGGGGCGAACCGGGCGATCGCGCCGCAGCGCAGGTAGTCGCCGTAGGAGAAGCCGCCGGGCAGCACCACGGCGTCCACACCCTGCAGGTCGGAGTCGTTGTGCCAGAGCCGGACCGCGTCGCCGCCGGCGAGGCGGACCGCCCGGGCGGCGTCCCCGTCGTCGAGGGACCCGGGGAAGGTCACCACACCTACCCGCGCGGTCACGGCCGGCTGTCCACGGCGTCGGACTCCGCGTCGACCACCCGGAGCGAGAACTCCTCGATCACCGGGTTGGCGAGCAGTTTGTCGGCGATCTCGCGGGCGCGGTCGAGGTCGGCCTCACCAACGAAGTCGATCTCTATCCGTCGGCCGATGCGCACCGACGAGACGTCGTCAACTCCGAGCCTCGGCAGCGCATTGGCCACCGCCTGGCCCTGAGGATCGAGGATCTCCGGCTTGAGCATGACGTCGACGACGACGCGAGCCACGGGGCACTCCTGACTGTGTACGCAGTTGGGTGCCGACCCAAAGGGGCGAGCGCAGTCAGCCTACCTGGTAGATACACCGGTCGCCGCAGGGGTCGCCTGCGGCGCAGGCATGTCGACGGCAGCGGAACGGGCACAGCCCCGACCCGGGAACCGCTCGTGGATCACGGACTTTTGCAAACGATTAGAGATCAATCTACGTGAGTGAGTCCTTGATCGACAGGAAGAGAGGGGGCGGCGGCGCCGCAAGTATCAGCCCATCGTATGACCTCGATTTGATCCTTGTAGATGACCGCCGAAAGGCCTAGCGTCTGTCGTCAAACAGCCGGCGTTCATCTCCGAACATCGGATGTAACACTCCGCGAACGAACCCCCCGTCCGCGGTGGCTCACCGGACCCGGACCCCCGGGCAACCCCCTCGGAAGGAGCCCAACATGCGTCTACGCCTGACCCTTGCGGTCGCCACCACGGCGCTCGTCGGCGCGCTCGTCGCACCGGGCGCGGCCGTCGCCGCGCCGCAGCCCATCATCGGCGGCGGCACCGTCTCCTCGGCGCCGTGGGCGGCAGCCATCCTCAGCAACGGCTCGTTCACCTGCTCCGGCACGATCATCGCGTCGCGCTGGGTGCTCACCGCCCGGCACTGCCTCGGCGGGACCATGTCGGTGCGGGTCGGCAGCGTCAACCGGACCTCCGGCGGCGTGACCAGCGGCGTCAGCGCCACCTACAGCCAGTACGACCTCGCGCTGCTCCAGCTCAGCACCGCGGTCAACACGTCGTACGTATCGCTGTCCAGCAGCTACCCGCCGGTCAACTCGAACAACACGATCTACGGCTGGGGCATGACCTGCTACAGCGGCTGCTCGGCGTCCACCGTGCTGAAGACGGCGACGGTGCAAGTGACCAGCACCAACGTCACGGACGCGTACGGCGGCCGGGCGATCCGCAGCACGCGGGTCAACGGCAACGCCTGGAAGGGCGACTCGGGCGGGCCGCAGTTCTACAACGGCGCCCAGGTCGGCGTCGCGTCGACCGCCGACGGTCAGAGCATCCAGAACTACGGCAGCGTTGCCTACAACCGCTCCTGGATCCGCTCCGTCTCGGGCGTCTGACGCCCAACGTCCCGACTCTGCGCAGGTGCGGCGCGGACTCCGCGATTGGCCAGGGAGTCCGCGCCGCGTCGTTTTGCATATCGCGGCCAGCCGGTAACTCTCCGCAACTGTGGTGATCAGCTCCCACCTAGCATCGGGCCGTGCTGGTTGTGACGACGAATGATCTACCTGGATTCGAGATACGCGCCGTCCTCGGCGAGGTGGTCGTGTCGGCCGCCCGCTCCATGAACCCCTTCAAGGAAGGCGTGAAGAGCCTGCGCGGCGGCAAGTCGGATCCCGAAGGCGCCGATCACCTCACGAAGTACCGGATGGACGCGATCTCCAAGCTGGGCCAGGCCGCCACCAAGAAGGGCGCGAACGCCGTCATCGGGATGCGGTTCGACTGTCGCCAGGTCGGACCCACGCACATCGAACTCTGCGCGTACGGGACCGCCGCCGTCGTGGTGCAGATACGGCCGGACGCGGACAAGCCGGAGAACCAGCAGCAACAGCCGAAGCAGGGGGACCAGAAGGCCGGCAGTGGCTCGAGCGGCCAATCCGGTTCGTCCTCGGGCTGATCGCTCAGAGGATGGGCGCTGGCGCGTACGCCGCGGCCCCGGGGTGCGCCGCGACCACCGCGGCGATCCGGTCCGCGACGGCCTGGACCTGGGCCGGAGCCGCGCCGACGAAGGCGGCGCGGTCCACGACCAGCGCGTCGATCTCCGCCCGGGTCAGGCCGAGCCGGCCGTCGGCAGCGAGCCGGTCGAAGAGATCGTTCTCCGCGGCGCCCTTCTCCCGCATCGCGAGTGCCACCGCCACCGCGTGCTCCTTAATCACCTCGTGGGCGACCTCCCGCCCGACCCCGCGCCGCACTGCCGCCACGAGAATCTTCGTGGTGGCCAGGAACGGCAGGTAGCGGTCGAGCTCGCGGGCGATCACCGCCGGGTAGGCGCCGAACTCGTCGAGCACCGTGAGGAAGGTCTGGAAGAGCCCGTCGGCGGCGAAGAAGGCATCCGGCAGGGCGACCCGACGCACGACCGAGCAGGAGACGTCCCCCTCGTTCCACTGGTCGCCGGCGAGCTCGCCCATCATCGACAGATACCCCCGGATGATGACCGCGAGCCCGTTGACGCGCTCGCTGGAGCGCGTGTTCATCTTGTGCGGCATCGCGCTCGACCCGACCTGGCCCGGCTTGAAGCCCTCGGTCGCCAACTCCTGGCCGACCATGAGCCGGATGGTGGTGGCCAGCGACGAGGGAGCCGCTGCCGTCTGGACGAGCGCGGCGACCACGTCGAAGTCGAGCGAGCGCGGGTAGACCTGGCCGACGCTGTCGAGCACGCGACGGAAGCCCAGGTGCTCGGCGACCCGCCGCTCCAGCTCCGCGGCCCGGTCGGCGTCGCCGTCGAAGAGGTCCAGCTGGTCGGCCGCGGTGCCGACCGGACCCTTGATGCCGCGCAACGGGTAGCGGCCGATCAGCTCGTCGAGCCGCTCATACGCGATCAGCAGCTCCTCGGCGGCGGACGCGAACCGCTTGCCCAGCGTGGTCGCCTGCGCGGGGACGTTGTGCGACCGCCCCGTCATGACCAGCTCGGCGTGCTCGACGGCGAGCCGACCCAGGCGGGCCAGCGTGGCCACCACGCGGTCGCGGATCAGCTCCAGCGATGCCCGGATCTGCAACTGCTCGACGTTTTCCGTAAGGTCGCGCGACGTCATGCCCTTGTGCACGTGCTCGTGCCCGGCGAGGGCGCTGAACTCCTCGATCCGCGCCTTCACGTCGTGGCGGGTGACCCGCTCGCGCGCCGCGATCGAGGCGAGGTCCACCCGGTCCAGTACCGCCTCGTACGCCTCGACGACCCCTTCGGGGAGCGGGACGCCGAGGTCGCGCTGCGCCCGCAGCACCGCCAGCCACAGCCGCCGCTCCATCCGGATCTTCTCCTCCGGCGACCAGAGGGCGACCAGCTCCGCGGAGGCGTAGCGGCCAGCGAGCACGTTCGGGACCTGCGGGCGTTGCGTCTGCGTCACAGCGTCATTCTTCCCGACCGGCCCGCACGTCCTCGCGGCAGCCCGCGCTCGTCAGCGCGGGCGGAACCCACCGTCCCTGGCGCCGTCGATGAACGCTCGCCACCCAGTCGAGGTGAACGTCAGGATCGCCCCGTCCGGCTGCGTCGAGTCGCGTACGGCGATCACGTCGTGGACCGACTCTGGGCTGAGGCCCGAATAGCCGACGCCCGCCACGCACAGCGTGGCGGGCGTCGGCGCGTCCAGGCCCGGCGAGCGCCGGAGTCAGCGTTCCAGGATCGCCACGACGCCCTGGCCGCCGGCGGCGCAGATCGAGATCAGGCCGCGGCCGGAGCCCTTCTCGGCGAGCAACTTGGCCAGGGTCGCCACGATCCGGCCGCCGGTCGCGGCGAACGGGTGCCCGGCCGCCAGGGACGAGCCGTTCACGTTGAGCTTGGCCCGGTCGATCGCGCCCAGCGGGGCGTCGAGTCCGAGCTTCTCCTTGCAGAACTCCGGCGACTCCCACGCGGCGAGCGTGGCGAGCACCTGCGAGGCGAACGCCTCGTGGATCTCGTAGTAGTCGAAGTCCTGCAACGTCAGGCCGGCGCGGGCCAGCATCCGGGGCACGGCGTACGCGGGGGCCATCAGCAGTCCCTCCTCGCCGTGCACGAAGTCGACGGCGGCGACCTCGGAGAACGACAGGTAGGCCTGCACCGGCAGCTTGTGGGCCGTCGCCCATTCCTCGGAGGCCAGCAGCACGGTCGACGCGCCGTCGGTGAGCGGCGAAGAGTTGCCCGCCGTCATGGTCGCCTTGTCGGCGTCGGGGCCGCGGGTGCCGAAAACCGGGCGCAGCTTGCCCAGCTTCTCCAGCGTGGTCTCCGCGCGCAGGTTCTGGTCCCGGCTGAGCCCAAGGTAGGGCGTGACCAGATCGTCGAAGAAACCGCGCTCGTACGCCGCGGCGAGCCGCTGGTGCGACGTCAGGGCGAGTTCGTCCTGCGACTCCCGGTCGACGCCCCACCGGGCTGCCGTGACGGCCGCGTGGTCCCCCATGGAGAGCCCGGTCCGCGGTTCGGCGTTGCGCGGGATCTCCGGCTTGAACGGCTGGAGCGGTCGGAGCGCCGTGGCGGCGCGCAGCCGCTCGCCGAGACTGCGGGCGGAGTTGATTTTCAGCAGCGTGCGCCGCATGTCCTCGTTGAGCGCCAGCGGCGCGTCGGAGGTGGTGTCGACGCCGCCGGCGATGCCCACGTCGATCTGACCGAGGGCGATCTTGTTGGCGACCAGGATCGCGGCCTCCAGGCCCGTGCCGCAGGCCTGCTGGATGTCGTACGCGGGGGTGCGCGGGTCCAGCTTGGAGCCGAGCACCACCTCGCGGGTCAGGTTGAAGTCACGGGCGTGCTTGAGCACCGCGCCGGCCACCACCTCACCGACCCGCTCGCCGGCGAGCCCGAACCGGGCGATCAGCCCGTCGAGCGCCGCGGTGAGCATGTCCTGGTTGGACGCGGCGGCGTAGCGGCTGTTCGACCGGGCGAACGGGATCCGGTTGCCTCCGAGGATCGCGACGCGACGTACGGTCTCCACGACTTCGCCTCCAATGGGTTGCCTCTAACCTACTCGCGAGTAGGCTACGCCCATGAGTGACAGGTACGCGAGCTTCGCGCACTCCGGACCCGGCAAGGCACTCGTCAAGCGGCTCGGTCTGCCCGATCCGCCACGGCTGCGCCGCCATCGACCGGGCGACCCGCTGGTGCCGGCCCCGGTGCTGCTCGGCGCCGCGCCCAACGGGCGTCTGCTCGAACCCGTGCGCAAGATGCTGACGTCGGCCGGCGTCGAGGTACGCGACCCGGTCCCCGCCGACGACAGCGCACGGCCCCCGCTCAACGCGGCCCTGGTCTTCGACGCGACCGGCATCACGGACTCGACCGGGCTGCGCGCCCTCTATGACTTCTTCCATCCGCTGGCCCGGGCGCTCCACCCGTCCGGCCGGGTGATCGTGCTGGGCACGCCGCCCGAGGCGTGCGCGTCCCCGCGGGAGGCGACGGCGCAGCGCGCGCTGGAGGGTCTGACCCGCAGCCTCGGCAAGGAGTTCGGCCGGGGCACCACCGCCCAGCTCGTCTACGTCGCCCCGGGCGCCGAGTCCGCTGTGGAGAGCACGCTGCGCTTCCTGCTCTCCGGGCGGTCGGCCTACGTGTCGGGCCAGGTCATCCGGGTCGCTCCGGCGACCGCGGTGAACCCGCCGCAGGACTGGGACCGCCCCCTGGACGGCAGGGTCGCGCTGGTCACCGGCGCGGCGCGTGGGATCGGTGCGGCGATCGCGCGGGTGCTGGCCCGCGACGGCGCGCACGTGATCGCACTCGACGTGCCCGCCGCCGGCGACGCGCTCGCCGCGGTCGCCAACGAGATCGGGGGTACGGCGGTGCAGCTCGACCTGACTGCCGCCGACGCCCCCGCCCGGCTCGCCGACCACCTCGCCGACCGACACGGGCGCGTCGACATCGTCGTGCACAACGCCGGCATCACCCGGGACAAGACGCTCGGGAAGATGGACAGCGGCCGGTGGGATTCGGTGCTCGACGTGAACCTGTCGAGCCAGGAGCGGATCAACGATGTGCTCCTGGAACGCGATCTGATCGCCGACGGCGGGAGGCTGGTGGGCGTCGCCTCCATCGCCGGTATCGCCGGCAACCGCGGTCAGACCAACTACGCGACCTCGAAGGCCGGCGTGATCGGCCTGGTGCAGTCGATGGCGCCGGTGCTCGCCGAACGGGGCGTGACGATCAACGCAGTCGCGCCCGGCTTCATCGAGACGAAGATGACCGCCAAGATCCCGATGATGATCCGCGAGGCCGGACGCCGGATGAACAGCATGTCCCAGGGGGGCCTGCCGGTCGACGTGGCCGAGACGATCGCCTGGTTCGCCTCCCCGGCCTCCGGTGGAATCACCGGCAACGTGGTGCGGGTCTGCGGCCAGAGTCTGCTGGGGGCCTAGATGGAGATCACCGGCGGAAGCGAGGAGAGAGCGCAGCGAGCCCCTCAGTCGCGAGCGAACGGGGTCATAGGCGAGTGCGAGGAGAGAGCGCAGCGAGCCCCGCAGTCGCGAGCGAACGGCGTCATCGAGCTGTCCGAGCCGCCGGCGACGGGGGCGCTCTACCGGCGGGCGGCGATGGGGATGCTGCCGCGCTTGCGCGGTCGGGGCGGCGACACGCTCCCGGAGGTGGAGCTGATGCTCCGCGGGGTCACCGTCGACCGGGCGCACCTGGCCGCCTACGACCGGGTCTGCGGTTTCCGGCTCGCCGACACGCTCCCGGCCACCTATCCCCACATTCTGGCCTTCCCGCTGTCGATGCGGCTGATGTCCGCGTCGGAGTTCCCGTTCCCGGTCGTGGGGATGGTGCACATCGCGAACCGGATCACCGTGGAGCGTCCGATCGACGCCGGCGAGACGCTCGATCTCTCGGTGCGGGCCGTCGACCTGCGTCCGCACGAGCGGGGACGGCAACTCGACGTGGTGGCGACGGCGTGGGCGAGCGGGGAGCTGGTGTGGCGGGGCGTCTCGACGTACCTGCGCAGGGAACGCACCGCCGACGGGGGCGGGCGGCGCGAGCCGGGTGACCGGCCGAGGCCGCCGGCCGCTTCCGGGCAGTGGCGGGTGGAGCCCCGGGTGGGTACGGACTACGCCGCGGTCTCCGGCGACCACAACCCGATCCATACCTCGCGGGTGGGCGCCCGGCTCTTCGGCTTTCCCCGGCCGATCGCGCACGGCATGTGGAGCAAGGCGCGTTGCCTGGCGGGGCTGGAGGGGCGGCTGCCGGAGGCGTACACGGTGGACGTCGCCTTCAAGCTGCCGATTCTGCTCCCCGCGACGGTGGCGTTCAGCGCCTCCCCGGAGTGGGATTTCGCCTTGCACGACGCCCGCTCCGGCCGACCGCACCTCACCGGCTCCGTGCGCTGACTCCTCTCGCCGATCTTGTAGTTGTGGCCCCGGTTATGCGCTGATTCGCGTACTTCGCCCGGGCCACAACTACAAGATCGCGGCGCTGTGGACCGCGCAACGCATCGAGACGTTTCGAAACGTGCTGTTGACAGTCCTGTCGTACATCGATAGTCTTCGCTGGCATAGGAAAGCGCTTTCCGAGCTGGTTCCGCTCCCCCACTCGGAGGTTCCACCATGACTATCGAGCACTCCCCGCAGCCCCGTCGCAGACTCCTCGCCCGGGTGCCGGCCCTCGCCGTCGCGACCGTCGCGCTGATGGCCGCCACCTCGTTGACCGGGATCCCCAGCGCCTCCGCCGCGACCTTCAACCTGGAGGGCTGGGGCACCCAGGGTGGCGGCACGAGCGGTGGCGGCAGCGCCTCCCCGGTCACCGTCACCACCGCATCCGATCTGATCAGCAACATGCAGGCCAGCGGTGCCCGGGTGATCCGGTTCTCCGGCACGATCTCCATCAGCGGCATGCAGAAGGTGGCCGCCAACAAGACCATCATCGGTGTCGGCAGCGGCGCGACCATCACCGGCGGCGGCCTCAACGTCGCGAACGTCAGCAACGTCATCATCCGCAACATCAACTTCCGCAGCTGGAGCGACGACGCGATCAACGTCCAGTACTCCACACGGGTCTGGATCGACCACAACAGCTTCAGCAACGGCTACGACGGCGCTGTGGACATCAAACGGGGCTCGGACTACGTGACCGTGTCGTGGAACCGGGTGTTCAGCCACGACAAGTCGATGCTGCTCGGCCACTCCGACGGCAACGCCAGCGAGGACGTGGGCCACCTGCGCGTCAGCTACCACCACAACTGGTTCGACGGTTCCAACCAGCGCCACCCGCGGGTGCGATTCGGCAACCCCGTGCACGTCTACAACAACTACTACCGCGCCAACGGCGGCTACGGCGTCGCCTCCACCTGCAACGCGGGCGTCCTCGTCGAGGGCAACTACTTCGAGAACGTCGAGGACCCCTACCACCGCGGCGAGGGCAGCTCCCCCGTCGGCGGCCTGGTGGCCCGCAACAACCACTTCGTCAACTCGGGTAGCGGCCAGACCGGCGGCAGCGTCGCCAGCATCCCCTACTCGTACAGCCTCGACGCGGCCAGCGGTGTCAAGTCGATCGTGACCGGCGGCGCCGGCACCGGCAGGATCTGATGCGGGGAAGGCCCCTTCCTGCCGCTCGCCGCGGCGGAGGGGGCCTTACTCACGCGCGATCGGGCGCCAGGTTTCGCCGGCGAGGAGTTGGCCGGCGCCGAGCCAGGCCACGTTCATCATGCGGGTGGCGGTCTTCTCCGGGTCGGCCTCCGGGTGATCGGCGAGCCAGTCGGCGAGCGACTCGGTGGCGCCGACGAGGGCGTACGCCATGACCGAGAGATCCGTCTCGCGGACCTCGCGGCCGTCCGCCCGCGCCGGCTGCCCGATGAGCGCGCGACCCAGCATGCCGGCGACCACCTCGATCATCCGGGTACGCATCGCGGCCAACTCCCCCGCGAAGCGCTGCTCACCGCGGGCCTGCCGGTAGAGCACCGCCCACCCGTCGCGATGCGCGCCGACGAAGCCGAAGAACGCCCGCAGCCCGCGCCAGAGCTGTTCATCGGGGGGCAGGTCGTCGCCGACCACGCCCGCGATGGCCTCCATCAACCGGGTGCCCTCGCGGTGCAGGCAGGCGATGAAGAGCTCCTCCTTGGTGCCCAGATAGGCGTAGACCATGGGCTTGGAGATGCCGGCGTCCTCGGCGATCTCGTCCATGCTCGCGGTGTGGAAGCCGCGGCGGGAGAAGACCCTGACGGCCGCGTCGAGCATCTGTTGCTCGCGTACGGCCCTGGGTAGGCGCTTGAAGGTAGGGGCGGTCGACACCCTTGCGAGCATACCTACTCGTGCGTAAGGTTACGCATGAGTAGGTTACGACCCGTCCGGAAGGTTTTTGCGATGACTGAGTTCGACCCGGCCACCTTCGCCTCGGTGGACCCCAAGCAGTTCGCCCAGCTCGTCAAGTCCACCCCGGACGCCCAGATCGCCGAGGTCATGAGCGGTGACCTGCGCGGCAAGGTCCTCGACGAGGTCTTTGGCCGGATGCCGTCGATGTTCCGCGCCGACCGCGCCGGCTCGACCAACGCCGTCATCCACTGGAACGTCACCGGCCGTCCCGACGGCGGCGTCGACACCTACGAGGTCGTCATCGACAACGGCACCTGCACGACCTCGGCCACCCCGCAGCACGACCCGAAGCTCGCGCTGACCCTCGGCCCGGTCGAGTTCCTCAAGGTCGTCTCCGGCGGCGCCAACCCGGTCATGATGTTCATGACCGGCAAGCTGAAGGCCAAGGGCGACCTGGGCCTCGCCGCCAACATCTCGAACCTCTTCGACATCCCCAAGGCCTGACATGGTCGAGTTCTCGCTTGACCTGAACGAGGACCAGCGGGACGTGCGGGACTGGGTGCACGGATTCGCCAAGGATGTCGTGCGCCCGGCCGCCGCCGAGTGGGACGCCCGCGAAGAGACCCCCTGGCCGATCATCCAGGAGGCTGCGAAGATCGGCCTCTACGGCTTCGAGTTCATCGCCAACTGCTGGGCCGACCCGACCGGCCTGTCGCTCCCGATCGCCAACGAGGAGCTCTTCTGGGGCGACGCCGGCATCGGTCTCGGCATCTTCGGCACCACCCTCGCGGTCGCCGCGATCTACGGCTCGGGCACGCCCGAGCAGATGGTCGAATGGGTGCCGCAATGCTTCGGCACCGTTGACGAACCCGCCGTCGCCGCGTTCTGCACCACCGAGCCCGAAGCCGGCTCCGACGTCGGCTCGATGCGCACCCGCGCGGTCTACGACGAAGCCAAGGACGAGTGGGTGCTCAACGGGCAGAAGGCGTACGCGACCAACGGTGGCATCGCCGCCGTGCACGTCGTCACCGCCTCGGTGGACCCGTCGCTCGGCTCGCGGGGACAGGCCGCCTTCGTGGTTCCACCCGGCACGCCCGGGCTGGCAGCCACGAAGAAGCTCAAGAAGCTCGGGCTGCGCGCGTCGCACACCGCCGACATCTTCCTCGACAACGTACGGGTGCCCGGAAGCTGCCTCCTCGGCGGCAAGGAGGCGCTCGACGAGCGGCTGGCCCGCGCGCGTTCCGGCCAGCGGGCCGCATCGCAGGCCGCGATGCGCACCTTCGAGCTGTCCCGGCCGACCGTGGGCTCCCAGGCCCTCGGCGTGGCGCGGGCGGCGTACGAGTACGCGCTCGACTACGCCAAGGACCGGGTGCAGTTCGGTCGGCCGATCATCGAGAACCAGGCGATCGCGTTCACGCTCGCTGACATGAAGATGGAGATCGACGCGGCACGGCTGCTGGTGTGGCGCGCCTCGTGGATGGGGCGGAACAACCGCCCGTTCGAGGCCGGCGAGGGCTCGATGTCCAAGCTCAAGGCCAGCGAGGTGGCCGTCTCGGTGACGGACAAGGCGGTGCAGATTCTCGGCGGCGCCGGGTTCCTGCGCGAGCACCCGGTGGAGCGGTGGTACCGCGACGCCAAGATCTACACGATCTTCGAGGGAACCTCGGAAATCCAGCGTCTGGTCATTTCCCGGGCGATCTCCGGGATGCAGATCCGCTGATCTGTGCAATAGGCTCCCCGCTACCCGCATGTCGGGTCGGCGGGGAGCCTTCCTCGAATCAGTGCCAATGCAAGGCCGGCCAGAACGGAGGCGCCTTCGATGGACTTGCCGTTTGTGATCGCCACGCTGACCCGCCGGGGACTGCTCACGCCGGGTTCACCGGTGCGGGTCGCCGCCCAGCTCAACTCGCTGCGTAAATGGAGCTTCACCCTCGCCGGCGAGCTGCGTCAGGCCGCCGCGCGCGACCCGGAGCGGATCGCGCTCATCGACGAGCAGCGCGGCGAGATGACGTACGCGACGCTCCTGCAGCGCGCCGAGCAGCTGACCCGGTCCCTGCGCACAGCGCTCGGGGTCCGCCCCGGAGACCGCGTCGGTCTGCTCTGCCGCAACCACCATGGACTGGTCGAGTCCATCGTCGCGGTGACCCTGCTCGGCGCCGACAGCGTGCTGGTCAACACCGGCCTCTCCGGGCCGCAGCTCGCGCTCATCGCGGAGGAGCAGGAGCTGCGGGCCCTCATCTACGACACGGAGTTCGCCGAGCGGGTGGTGGGCGTCCCGGCGTCCGTCGAACGGGTGGACGAGTCGCGGTTGGAGGAGCTGGTCCAGAACGCGCCCCCCGGCACCGTGGCGCCGCCGGGACGCGACGGTCGCACGATCGTGCTCACCTCCGGCACCACCGGCACCCCCAAGGGCGCCCGCCGGCGCACACCGAGCGGCTTCAAGCCACTCGCCTCGATCATCGACCGGATCCCGCTGCACGCGCGGGAACAGATAATGATCGCCGCCCCGATCTTCCACACCTGGGGATACGCCGCGCTGCAGGTCGCGTTCGCGCTGCGGGCGACGGTCGTGCTGCAACGACGGTTCGAACCCGCCGCTACGTTGCGGGCGCTCGGCGAGCACCGGTGCACGGCGCTCTTCGCCGTACCGGTGATGCTGCAACGCCTCCTGGAGGTCGCGCCCCCGGCCGACCGGCCGCCGCTGAATGTGGTCGCGGTGAGCGGTTCCGCGCTTCCCGGCGGGCTCGCTCCACGCTTCATGGACGTCTACGGCGACGTGATCTACAACCTGTACGGCTCGACGGAGGTCTCCTGGGCCTCCATCGCGACCCCGGCCGACCTACGCCGTGCCCCGAACAGCGCCGGGAAGCCACCGCACGGCACCCGCCTCGCGATCCTGGACAAGGACGGGGAGCCGGTGCCGCAGGGACAGGTCGGGCGGATCTTCGTCGGCAACGAGATGCTCTTCGAGGGCTACACCTCGGGGCACGACAAGGAGAGCCGGGACGGGTTGATGGCCACCGGCGACCTCGGGCACCTCGACCCGGACGGCCTGCTCTTCGTGGACGGACGCGAAGACGACATGATCATTTCCGGCGGCGAGAACGTCTTCCCGTCCGAGGTGGAGAATCTCCTCGCCGAACTGCCGCAGGTGCGCGAGGTCGCCGTCATCGGGGTGCCCGACCCGGAGTACGGCCAACGGCTCGCCGCCTATCTGGCGCTCCACCCGCAGGAAACGCTCGACCCGGAGGCGGTGCGCGAGTACGTGCGCCACTATCGCGCCCGCTTCTCCGTGCCGCGGGACGTCATTTTCGTGCCCGCCCTGCCCCGCAACGCGACCGGCAAAGTCCTCACCCGCGAGCTGCCCCGGATGCACCAGCGCTAGCCGGGCCGTCGGGGCAGCCGGTCACGGCTCGCGCAGATGCTGCGCGACCTGCTGGTGGTGGCGGTAGCGCGCCCGCTCCGCGCGCTCCGGGGGACTCACCTCCGGCGCGAGCGCGATGGCCGCCGAGCGGACCACCTCGTTCTTGTTGCTGTAGTCCAGCGGCGGCAACGCCCGCAGCGCCTTGAGCACATTCTGCGGAGCCCCCTGCCGCTCGACCTGACGCACGAGCTCCTCCTTGTCGATCGGAAAGTCCAGCGCGTTGAGGTACCGCAGCACCTCCTCGTTGGTCACCATCACCATGGCGTCGCGTCCTCGCCTCGTCGTCTGGCCCGGCGGGGCCTGGTCGGCCGGTCCGGCGACTGGCCGGGCCGTCGACACCCTGCTTACCCCAACATGTCGGCTCTATCCGACCGCCGTCTCCGGCCGTGCCGGCCGCGTTCCGCGTCGCCCCGGAACCGTTTTGCCGGAGAGCCCACGGGTAGCCCACGGAACGATGGCTGATCCGAAGGAGGCTCCGACGTGAACTACGACAGGTTCATCGACACCGTCTCAGGGCGGATGAAGCTCCCCTATGACCAGGCGGAAAGCATCACGTACGCGACGTTGCAGACCCTTGCCGAACGGATCTCGGGTGGCGAGGCCCGCGACCTCGCGTCGCAACTGCCCAAACCCCTGCACGAGCCGCTCGCCAAACGGCAGGAGTTCGCCGAGCCGTTCGACATCGACGAGTTCCTGAACCGGGTATGGCAACGCAGCGGACTCGACGCCGAGACGGTGACGGACGGGGTGCGTGCCGTGTTCACGACGGTGCGGCAGGCGGTCACCGCCGGTGAGTTCGAGGACGTCATGACGCAACTGCCACGGGAGTTCGCGGAGCTCGCCCCCGTGCCGGTCCGGTAGCGGCGCCTCGTCGGGCCGCGGGCACGGTCACGTTCCACCGCCCGCGCCCCGGCGGCCCGGCCACGGGTCGGGCGGGGTCTGGCGCCGCCTACTGCGGCAGGCCGACGCGTCCCTCGAGCGCCGCGAGCGCGATGTCCCGCCGGTGGTGTGATCCTTCCAGGCGCACGCCCTCCACCAGGGCGTACGCCGCAGCCCGCGCGGCAGCGAGCTCCGGCGCCACGGCGGTCGCGCAGAGCACCCGCCCGCCGGCCGAGAGCAGCGCGCCGTCCGGCGCCCGCGTGGTGCCGGCGTGGATGATGCCGTCCCGGTCGGCGCCGGTGATGACGTCGCCCGTGCGCGGAGCCGCCGGATAGCCCGCTGACGCGACCACCACGGTCACGCCGGCCCCGGACCGCCAGCGGAGCGGCGGATGCGCGGCGAGCGTCCCGGTCGCGGCCGCGTGCAGCAGCCCGCCGAGCGGCGTCTCCAGCAGAGCGAGCACGACCTGCGTCTCCGGATCGCCGAACCGGGCGTTGAACTCGATCACCTTGGGGCCGGCGGCGGTGATCGCCAGGCCGACGTAGAGCAGACCGGCGAAGGGTGTGCCGCGGTGGCGCATCTCCGCCAGGGTCGGGTGCACCACCGTGGCCATCACGTCGTCGACGAGGCCGGCGGGCGTCCAGGGCAGCGGCGCGTACGCCCCCATTCCCCCCGTGTTCGGACCCGTGTCCCCCTCGCCGACCCGCTTGAAGTCCTGCGCCGGCAGCAGCGGCACCGCGGCCTCTCCGTCGGTGACGACGAAGAGCGACACCTCGGGACCGTGCAGGTACTCCTCCACCACGACCTGCCCGCACCGCTCCGCGTGCGCGAGCGCGACGGCCCAGTCCTCGGTCACGACGACGCCCTTGCCGGCGGCGAGCCCATCGTTCTTCACCACGTACGGCGGGCCGAAGTCGTCCAGCGCGCTGGCCGTCTCGTCGGCGTTGTGGCAGGTGTGGGCACGCGCGGTCGGCACCTTGGCGGCGGTCATGATCTCCTTGGCGAACGCCTTGGAGCCCTCCAGCCGGGCCGCGTCGGCGCCGGGGCCGAAGCAGGCGATGCCGGCGGCGCGGACCGCGTCGGCGACCCCGGCGACCAGCGGCGCCTCGGGACCGATAACGACCAGGTCGGCCCCGGTCCGCACGGCGAGCGCGGCGACGGCCTCGGGGTCGTTCTGGTCGACGGGCCGCAGCTCGGCGACCGCGGCGATGCCCGGGTTACCCGGGGCGGCGATCAGATGGTCGACGGCGGGGTCGGCGGCGAGGCCGAGGGCGAGCGCATGCTCCCGCCCGCCGCCCCCGATCAGAAGTACGCGCACGAGGCCCGATCCTACCGACCGCCCCGACCGCCCCCGTTGATCATGAAGTTATCCCGCATTCCCGCAGGGTTTTCCGGGACAACTTCATGATCGACGCGCAAGGGCGGGCGGGGAGGGACGCGTGGGGGGGGGCTAGTCGCCGAGGAGGTTGTGGCGGACCACGTTCTCGTCGCGGCCGGGCCCGACACCGACGACGCTGACCCGCGTGCCGCACAACTCCTCGATGCGCGCGATGTAGCGCCGGGCGTTCTCCGGCAACTCAGCCTCCGAACGCGCCTTGGAGATGTCCTCCCACCAACCGTCGTGCTCCTCGTAGATCGGCACGGCGTGGTGATAGGCGGTCTGCGTCATCGGCATGTCGTCGACCCGCTCGCCGTCGATCTCGTAACCCACGCAGATCGGCACCTTCTCCAAGCCGGTCAGCACGTCGAGCTTGGTGACCACGAGATCGGTGATGCCGTTCAGCCGCACCGCGTACCGGGCGACCACCGCGTCGAACCAGCCACAGCGACGCTCCCGTCCGGTCGTCGTGCCGTACTCCGCGCCGATCTTGCGCAGGTGCGCGCCGTTGGAGTCGAAGAGCTCGGTCGGGAACGGGCCCGAGCCCACCCGCGTGGTGTACGCCTTGCTGACACCGATCACGCGGGTGATCGCGGTCGGCGGGATGCCGGCGCCGACGCAGGCGCCGCCCGACGTCGGGTTGGACGACGTCACGAACGGATAGGTGCCGTGGTCCATGTCGAGCATGGTCGCCTGGGCACCCTCCAGCAGCACCGTCTCGCCGCGGTCCAGCGCGTCCCAGAGGATCGTGCGGGTCTCCGCGATGTACGGGCGCAGCCGCTCCGCGTACGCGAGGTATTCCTCGGTCACCGCGTCGACGTCGAGCGCCTTGCGGTTGTAGACCTTGAAGAGCATCTGGTTCTTCTCGCGGAGCGCGAGCTCCAGCTTCTTGCGCAGGATGCCCGGGTCGAGCAGGTCCTGCAGCCGGATGCCCATCCGGGCGACCTTGTCGCCGTAGGCCGGACCGATGCCCCGACCGGTGGTGCCGATCCGGGCCGAACCGAGGTAGCGCTCGACCACCCGGTCGAGCGCCCGGTGGTGCGGCATGATCAGGTGCGCGTCGCCGGAGATCCGCAGCCGGGACACGTCGACGCCGCGCTCGGCGAGGCCGTCGATCTCGGCGAGCAGCACCTTCGGGTCGACGACGACCCCGTTGCCGATGATGATGACCGCGTTGGGCGACAGTGCGCCCGACGGCATGAGGTGCAAGGCGTACTTCTGACCGTCCGGGGTGATCACGGTGTGGCCGGCGTTGTTGCCGCCCGAGTAACGGACCACGTAGTGGACCCGCTCACCCAGCAGGTCGGTAACCTTGCCTTTGCCCTCGTCGCCCCACTGCGCGCCGATGAGCACGATCGCTGGCATCTCTTACCCGCCTCCAGGGGGCTCGGGTGCCAGGTGGCGACCGGTCGGCGAGCCCGAGGTGTCAGGCTAACAAGAGGTCACGGCCACCGGTGGAGGGCCGTGCGGATCGGCGGGAGGCACAAACGGTGTACGACGTGGTGCTGCTGACCCTCGGCACCGGCACGACGCCGGACGGGAGCGGCGACGCGTGCTGCGGGTCCTGCACGGAGAGTCAGCGCGACGGCTGCGCCGAGACACCGCGCGTTCCCGTGCTGGCCTGCGCCGATGCGCTCACCGCCGCCGGCGCACGGGTCGAGACGATCACCGCGCAGTCGAACGCCGAGATCGACGCCGTGCTCGCGCGGCTCGACGGCCCGCCCCGCCCCGACGGACTCAGCTGGCCCGACGAGGACAGCAAGACGCGGCTCGTCGTCGCCACCGCCACCGACGGGCAGTTGCGCGCCGTGCTGCGCCGGCTGGTCCGGCGGTACGCGCCACCGCCGAGCCGCCGCCCCGCCGACCTCGCCGGCAACCGCACCGTGCCCGATCTGCCCGCGGTCGGCGTACTCCCGCTCGACCCGGCGCGCAGCGGCACCCCGCGCGATCTGGCCGCGCAGCTCGGCCTGCCGCGCGAGCCGGCCGCGGTCGCCGCGGCCGTGCTCGACGGCCGGGTACGCCGGCTCGACCTGCTCCGCACCGACGGCGGCTCGGTCACGTTGGACGGGGCGCTGCTCGGTGGCGCCGACGACGCGGGGCGGCCGCTGCCCTGGCGCGGCCGGGTGGAGGTCGACGACGCGGTGCTCAGCACCGGCGAGGACCCGCTGCTGGCCTGTGCGATCGGCAACGGCGACGGCTACGCGACCATCGAGGGACTGCCGCTGCTCTCGACGGTGGATCCCGCCGACGGGGTGATCGAGGTGGCGGTGGCCGTCCCGGTGGTGGTCAAATCGGCGTTCCGAAAGCCGCGGTCGCGGATCGAGGTGCGTCGTGCCCGCGGCCGCGCGGTCGCGGTGACGCCGCGCGACGGCGAAGTGCCGTTCCTCGATGACGGCGTCGCCGGCACGCTCGGCCGGAAGAGATCGTGGTGGATCGAGCCGGGCGCCTGGGCGGTGTACGGCGGCTGACCGCTCCGCCAGCGTGGCGGGACCGAGGTGCATATCCTCGGGGCGGGACGACGGGAGGTAGCCGTGGCAAACGACTACGGGGATCAGGTCTACGTGCCGGGTCAGGGCAGACCGGAGCCGACGCGGGACGTGGAGCCGTTCTGGCCGCCGGACGAGATTGTCGCCGACCGGCGCGACGAGACCGGGCTGGCGCAGGGCGGGTCCGCCCAGCCGACGCGCCCGGACGCGGCGCCGCGGGTGGCGCCGCCGCCCCGGTTCGACGGCCCGCCGGCTGTGCCGGGTCCCGTTGCGCCGGTCGCGGCCCAGCCCGTCGCCGGGCGACCCGACGGCACCGTGCCGGTTCCGGGTCCCGCGTACACCGGGGCTTCGGCTGCGCGACCCGCGGCCGACGCGACCCCGCCGGTCGCCCTCGACCAGCCGTTCGCCCTGGATGTGCCGTTCCAGGTGGGGCCCGAGCCCACGCCGCCCGCCCCGACGCGGGCCGCACCCGTCCATGGTGGGCCGGCCCGGTCGGTTCACGGCGGACCGGTCGAGAGTGAACCGGTCGCGCCGCGACCGCCGGCGCAGCCCTGGGCGGAGCCCACCGCCGGACCGGCGGCCCAGCCGCCCGCTCCGCACCCGGCGCCCACGACGCCCGGGCCGCAGTCGCCCGCGCCGCATTCCACACCCCCGGCGCCGCAGGCGCGCTCCGCGCACGACCCGGCGGAACCCGCCCCGCACGCGCCCACCTCGCCGTGGGCGCAGCCCCCGCAGCGCCCCGTCGCGCCCCAACAGACATCCGCCGGGCCACCGGCGCACGGACAGGCGCATCCCCCGACTCCACCCGCCGTGCAGCCCTACCCGCCTCAGCAGCCCGGTCCGCAGGCCGAGCCGCACCCCGGCCCGTCCCGTCCCACGTCGCCGCAACCGGGACCCGGGTATCCCGTGTCGCCGACGCCGGGGCCGACACATCCCGCACCGCCGCCCCCGGGCCCGACGCGTCCCGGGCCGCAGCATCCCGGACCGACGCACCCCCCATCGCCCCATCCTCCGGGCCCGGCCCACCCCGCGCAGGCGTCGTACGCGGCGCCGCCGCAGGCCGGCGCAGCCCAGCAGCCGCAGCCGGCCGCCCAACCGCCGGCCGAGCCGCATCCCGGGGTGACCGGACTCCCCGGCGACGAGGCCGCCGGGGTCTACCCCGTGCCGACCCACGTGCCGCCGCCGCACAGCGAGCCGATCTGGACCCCGGACTCCTTCGTGCCGACGGCGGAGGAGTTCGCCCGACGCCGGGCGGCCCGCCCGGCCGATCCGATCGCCACGATGGGCGTACGCGCCGCCCTCAACAAGACCACCCTCGGGCTGGTCAGGCTGGCGCCGGGACGGCACGAGCAGGAGATCAAGCAGGACATCGAGATGGTCCGCCGCAACTTCGGCGGACTGCGCCAGGTGACCGTCGTCAACCCCAAGGGCGGGGCCGGCAAGACGGTCGCGATCCTGCTGCTCGCGATGACGTTCGGGCAGAAACGCGGCGGCTACGTGCTCGCGTGGGACAACAACGAGACGCAGGGCACGCTGGGGATGCGCGCCCAGCAGGACTTCCACTCACGGACCGTCCGCGACATGCTCCGCGATCTGGGCCAGTTCCAAGGCTCGCAGGGGCGCGTCGGTGACCTGTCGCAGTACGTCCGCTCGCAGAGCGAGGGGATGTTCGACGTGCTCGCCTCGGACGAGTCGGCGACGGCGGGCGAGATGCTGACCGCGACCGCGTTCGCGGAGATCCGCGAGGTGGTGAGCCGGTTCTACAAGCTGATCTTCGTGGACACCGGCAACAACGTCCGGGCTCAGAACTGGCAGGCCGCCATCGACGCCACGGACCAGCTCGTGGTCACCATGTCGGCCCGAAACGACTCGGCCGAGACGGCGGCCCGCATGCTCGACCACCTGGAGCAGAGCGGCCGTCAGCGGCTGGTGCGGCAGGCGGTCACCGTCGTGTCGATGCCGCCGTCCCGCCGGGAGATCGACCTGCCCCCGATCGAGCGGCACTTCGCGGCCCGGACCAGGACCGTGCTGCTCGCGCCGTACGAGCGGCTCATCGACACCGGGGAACCGATCCGGTACGGCCAGCTCTCGTCGGGCACCCGCGACGCGTGGCTGAAGATCGCGGCGGCGGTGGCCGAAGGCCTGTGACGGAGCGGGGTGGGCGGCGGCACCGCCGCTACCCACCCCGACCGGTCATTCCGGGCGTCAGCTGCCGCCCAGCGCATCGCCGGCCGCCGGGTCGCAGTCGCGGAGGAACTCGGCGCACCGGGCCGCCTCGTCCGACTCACCGATCTCGCCGGCCGCCCGCGACAGCAGGTGCAGGCAGCGCAGGAAACCCTGATTGGGCTGGTGCGCCCACGGGATCGGTCCGTGCCCTTTCCAACCGCTGCGGCGTAGTTGGTCCAGGCCCCGGTGGTATCCGGTACGCGCGTAGGCGTAGGCGGCGACGATCTGGCCGTCGGCGAAGGCCCGCTGGGCGAGCGCGGCCCATCCGGCGCTGAAGGTCGGGAACCGACCCGCGACGGCCGCGTACGCGTCATCGGTGTCGGCCTGCGCGGCGGCGGACAGAGCCGCTTCCGCCTCGTCGTTGGCGGGCAGCAGAGTGGCAGGCGGTTCGGGCAAGAGGTTCTGCATTGGGCCCATTCAACCCGGATCGCCCGCCAGACGGTGACTGAACGGCTGAGGGATTCGTCACGCGAGCGGCCGGTGTGCTGCTCTCTTGACTGGACTACAAATAGAGGTCCGGAGCCTCCCCAGGACCCGGTGATGGGAGCCCGGTGGCGAGCGCCACCGGGCTCTCGCGCTCCCGACCGTTCGAGCCCTGTACGTGGTCCCTGGCGGGGCGGGAGGAGAATGACCATGTGCCCACCCCACCCCCCGCCGACGTTCTGGAGCCGCACGACGCCACCCCCTTCGAGGTGGAGTCCCGCGCCGAGCTCGAACGGCACCTGCGCGCCGGCAGTCTCGCCGGCCTGACCGTGCAGGGGCTGCGACTCGACACGGATCCGGCTCCGGACCTCTCCGCCGTCGATCTCACCGGCACCCTCTTCATCGGCTGCCGGTTCACCTCGATCGAGGTGGAGGCCGAGCTCGTGCGCCGGGGCGCGCACGTCGTGCCAGCGTTCACCGCGCTGCCGTACCCGACGCATCCGCCGCGGCTCTACACGGCAGAGGAGCTGACGGCCGGGTTCGGGACGGCGGGCTTCGCCGGCATGTACGACGCCGTGGTGTACGAGCATTTCCGGGCGCACGGCGGTGGTCTGCCGGAGGTGCGCGAGGCGCTCGCGCAGCGAATGCACGACCACGCCATCGACAACGCGCTGGCCGACGTGACGAACGCCTGGCTGACGGCGCACGGGCCGGCCTCGGTGGTCGGCGTGATGGGTGGGCACGCGGTCCCCCGTGGCACCGCGGCGTACCGGCTCGCTGCCACGCTCGGCTGGGAGCTGGCGCGGGCCGGGCGGCTCGTCGTCACCGGCGGCGGGCCGGGGGTGATGGAGGCGGCCAACCTGGGGGCGTATCTGTCGACGCGCTCGGCGACGGACCTGACGTTCGCCATCGATCTGCTCGCCGCCGCGCCCGACTTCGCCGACCACGACCCCTACACGGCGGCGGCGCTGGAGGTCCGGGCCCGATTCGCGCCCGCGGCGACCGCGAGCGGCCCGGACGGCTGGGCGCGGCGCGGCGGGCTCGCGATCCCCACCTGGCTCTACGGGCACGAGCCGGCGAACCTCTTCGCCGGCCAGATCGCGAAGTACTTCTCGAACGCGATCCGGGAGGACACCATCCTGCGGCTGGCCCGGGGCGGCATCGTCTTCGCCCCCGGCCGCGCCGGGACGGTACAGGAGATTTTCCAGGCGGCGACGAAGACCTTCTACGGTACGGACGGGGAGAGTGGCCCGTACGTCTTCCTCGACCGCGCCTTCTGGACCCAGACGTTGCCGATCGAGGCGCTGCTCGGCCCGCTGATGGCGCTCTCGCCTTTCGGGGATCTGTCCCGCTCGGTCCACATCACCGACGATGTGCGCGAGGCGGTACGGCTGCTCACCGCCGCAGATCCGGTCCCGGCCGCGCCCGCTCCATGGTCGATCGAGGAGTGCCCCGCCGATCAAGGAGATATTCACATGGTTGGGGATCAAACCGTGTGAATACGCCCTTGATCGACGGGGCGAAGTGAACGGACGTCCGTGGTGTTACCGGGCCAGCGACGTGCCGGTGGAGCGCAGGTGCTCGCAGGCCTCGACGACCCGGTTGGCCAGGCCCTCCTCGGCCAGCTTGCCCCACGCGCGCGGGTCGTACGCCTTCTTGTTGCCGACCTCGCCGTCCACCTTGAGCACACCGTCGTAGTTGGTGAACATGTGCGCCGCGACCGGTCGCGTGAACGCGTACTGGGTGTCCGTGTCGATGTTCATCTTGACCACGCCGTAGTCCAGCGCCTCACGGATCTCCGACAGCAGCGAGCCGGAGCCGCCGTGGAAGACGAGGCTGAGCGGCTTCTCCTTGCCGTACTTGGCGCCGACCGCGTCCTGGATCTCCTTGAGGATCTCCGGACGGAGCTTGACGTTGCCCGGCTTGTAGACGCCGTGCACGTTGCCGAAGGTCAGGGCCGCCATGTAGCGCCCCTTCTCCCCCAGGCCCAGCGCCTCCACCATGGCAAGACCGTCCTCGACCGTGGTGTAGAGCTTGTCGTCGATCGCGCCGACGACCCCGTCCTCCTCGCCGCCGACCACGCCGACCTCGATCTCCAGCACGATGTGCGCCGCCGCGGCCTCGGCCAGCAACTCGGAGGCGATCTCGAGGTTTTCCCCCAGCGGCACGGCCGAGCCGTCCCACATGTGCGACTGGAACAGCGGGGCCTCGCCGCGCGCGACCCGCTCCTTGGAGATGGCGATCAGCGGCCGGACGAAGCCGTCCAGCTTGTTCTTGGGGCAGTGGTCGGTGTGGAGCGCGATGTTGACGTCGTACTTCTTGGCCACCTCGTGCGCGAACGCCGCGAGCGCCACGGAGCCGGTCACCATGTCCTTGACCGTCGGGCCGGAGGCGTACTCGGCGCCGCCGGTGGAGATCTGGACGATGCCGTCGCTCCCCGCCTCGGCGAAGCCGCGGATCGCGGCGTTGAGCGTCTGCGAGGAGGTCACGTTGATCGCGGGGTACGCGAACGCGCCGGCCTTGGCGCGGTCAAGCATCTCGGCGTAGACCTCGGGGGAGGCGATAGGCATATCGAACGCTCCTTCAGTAGCGGACTCGGCCACCGGGGGCCCTGGTGTGCTCAATGGATATGCGCCGGACCGCGCTGTCCTCCATGGGGAGTATCCCGCAGGTCACCGTGGTCGCGGAAATCACCCCTCCGCGCTCAGCGCCGCTCCGAGGGATCGGGAACGACCAGACTGATCAGCCAACCGACGACCGCCACGACGATCGCCCCCCAGAACGCGGCCCAGAAGCCGTCGACCCGGAACGGCAGGTCGAAGAGGCCGGCGAACCAGTCGGTGACCAGGAAGAGCAGCGCGTTGACGACCAGCGCGAAGAGCCCGAGGGTCAGGATGTAGAAGAGACAACCCACCGTCTTGATGATCGGCTTGAGTACCGCGTTGACGGCCCCGAAGATGAACGCGACGACCACCAGCGTCAGGGCGTTGCGGGCGGTCGAGCCGCCGGTCACCGAGATGCCGGGCACAACCAGAGTGGTGATCCACAGGGCGACGGCGGTGACCAGGAGTCGGATCAGGAAGCCCACGGCGACATGGTGCCATCCCGGCACAACCGAACGCTGTTGAAGCGGACAACTCCGGCAACACCGGGCGGCCGATCGCGGCAGGCCGTACGGTGGGGTGACGCAGTACGCCCGGCTGGAAGGAGGCGACGATGACGCGGCCCGACGAGGAAGATCGCACTCCCGACGACCACCTCACCCCCGACGAGCGTGATCCGGAGGCGTCGCCGCCCGACGCCGTCGAGCAGGCGACCGTGGCCAACCCGGCGGACCGGGATGCCGACGTGCAGCGCGGCATGGAGGTCAACGACTGGGACGCGGTGGAGCAGGCCCGCGTGGTCGACCTCGATGAGGACTACCGGTGAACGCCGGACGGGGCTGAACCACGACGTTCAGCTCCACATAGCCGTCGCGGGCCGGTTGCCCCCCAGCGTGATGCCGGTGATCCCGTCGCCCCCGATGGCCCGCGTCGCGGTGGTCATCTCCGCGAACTGCGGCGACCGATCTCCGATGGGCTCCCGACCCTCATGACGGAGCTGGACATCCAAAACATAGCGGGCATTCAAGATCAGCCGTTCGGTCAGATCTCCTTCGCGGGGTCGCCCGATTCTTAAGAAAACTTTTAGGCTCCGCGGGCTCCATCCTGTAACCCCTCACGGGAGGACACCCCCTCAATGCACAAGAGCTCTGCCCGGCGATGGCTCGCCGGGCTCGGCGTGGTGGGCGCAGTCGTCGCCGCCACCGCCTCCCCCGCTTTCGCAGCACAGCCGGACGGCACCCTCGGCGTCTACCTGCCGAACACCTCGGTCGCCGCCGGAAGCGCGGGATTCCTCGAGTCCCCGATCCTCTACAGCTCCAAGCCGGTCGTTCTGCTCGACGCGACCGTGACCTTCGATGCCACCGGGCTCGCCGGCGTCGCTGAGATCTCGGAGGACCCCGAGGGCATCGGACGCTGCGAGTCGCCCACCCCGCAACGCCTCGTCTGCCAGGCACCCTACGAAATCGGCATCGACGAGTGGGGCGGCTCCGGCTACTTCACCGTCCTGGTCAAGCCGGTCGACGGAGCGGGCGACGGTGACAAGGGAGTCCTGAAGGTCTCCTTCGGCGCGGCCGGCTACGAGACGGTGACGCACCAGGCCCAGGTGCGGGTGGGCGAGGGCGTCGATCTCGCCAACGGCACAGAGGCAAAGGTCAGCGCGGGTCCCGGAGAGCGATTCTCCACACCGCTCGCCATCCGCAACGCCGGCGAGACCACGGCCAACGGCGCGTCCGTCCTCTTCTTCAACGACGCCGCCATCCGCGCCACGAAGAAGTTCAGCAACTGCACGTACGTCGACGACCGCCTGCGCACCTGCCAGTTCGACACGGACCTGCGGCCGGGCGCCAGCTACACGACCACCGTTCCGTACGCGGTCGGTGCCGACGCGTACGCGCCCGACCGCGCGTACGGCGAGAACACGGTGCTGACTCCGGCCGAGTTCGAGGACTTCACCGCCTACCTGGGCAGTAGCGGTGAGTCGATCGGCGAGCCCGGCACGGAGGGCAAGCTGACGCTCTCGGAGGTGCGGACCGTCGCGGCGCGGAAGGTGCAGGTCGACACGGACCCCAGCAACAACTGGGGCATCCTCGAGCTCACCGTCACCGGCAGGAACGGGGCGGACCTCGCCGCCGTCGGCGACACGCTGACCGGCGCGGCCGGTGACGTGGTCACCGCGACGGTCGGCCTCGTCAACAAGGGCCCGGCCACGCTCGACGCCACGCGTGGCGGCGGCCCGGTCACCCGGGTCGATGTGGTGATTCCTGACGGGACCACCGCGACGGACGTACCGGAGTCGTGTGCCCCGATGAAGGGCGACGAGATCGACTGGGAGCACGGCGGCCGGGCCGGGGCAGCGAAGTACCGCTGCTTCACCGGCTCGTTCATCGCGGCAGGCGCGACCGAGACGCTCGACCTCAAGCTCCGGATCGACAAGGTCGTCCCGAACGCGTCCGGCACCGTGACCATCAACGGCAAGTGCGAGTGCGAGGGCATCTCGGGTGACCTCAACCCGGCCAACGACGTCGCGTACCTCGTGGTGAACGAGACGGGTGGCACCGGCGGCGGGCTGCCGGTGACCGGCGCCTCGACCGGGCTGATCGTGGCGGCCGGCGGCGTGCTGCTCGCGGCCGGTGCTGTCGGGTTCGTGCTGACCCGGCGCCGCCGGGTGCGGTTCGTGGCCTGACCGTCATAGCGTCAGACGCCCCGCCGGCCCATCGGGTCGGCGGGGCGTCTCCGTTCCGGTCCGGTGAAATCCGCTCGCCCACATCCGGCGTTCCACCCGGCGGTCCGGCGCCAGGTCGTCGACCTGACGAGGCGCCGGTGGGCGGGGCGACACAGTGGTGGGTCACCCGACGGAGGCTGGCGGTACGGGGTTGGTGGTCAGCCCTACGCCGGTCTGGCGGCAGGGACGGGAAGCAGCCCGCGGCAGCGGTCGCCGGGGCGGGCGGTGCGACCCGGAGGCTCCGCCGGCACGGGCGCGGCGGAGATTCCCGATCCGCCTGGCGTCACCTCGATGAGGAGGGACGCCAGGCGATCCGGGGCTTATTCAGCGAGCCTTCTTGGTGGCCCGCTTACGCGGCGGAGTCAGCAGATCCGCGATCGTCGCGATCGCGGCAGGCACCAGCCGGTAGTAGGCCCACACACCGCGCTTCTCCCGCTCCAGCAAGCCGGCCTCGGTGAGGATACGCAGGTGGTGACTTACAGTCGGCTGCGAGAGGCCGAGCGGTGCGGTGAGGTCGCAAACGCAGGCCTCGCCTTCCGGCGCCGACTGGATGAGGCTGAGCAGCCGCAGTCGGGCGGGGTCGGCGAGCGCCTTGAGGACCCCCGCGAGTCGCTCGGCGTCGGCACGTTCGATCGGCTCGCCGGCAAGCGGCGAGATCTGAGGCATTGTCATTTCGGCCAACGCAGTTCCCACGAAATCCATCCTTCCACCAACAGCATCGACGCGCCTGCATATCAGCAGGTCCGAATCGGCAAACTTTTAGGCCACTAGGCCGAGGTCAGCCAACGTGTAGGCCGCCCGATAGGGCAGACCGGCGGCCCGCACCGCGTCACCCGCCCCTCGATCGACAATAACCGCAACGCCCACGACCTCGGCTCCTGCTTCTTGTAAAGCCTCCACTGCGGTCAGCACACTGCTTCCCGTCGTGGACGTGTCTTCCACCGCGAGTACCCGGCGGCCCACCACGTCCGGACCTTCGATCCGTCGCTGCAGTCCATGGGTCTTCTCGGCCTTACGGACCACGAAAGCGTCCAACCGGCGCTGCTTGGCCGCGCCGGCGTGCAACATCGACACGGCCACCGGGTCTGCACCCAACGTCAGGCCGCCGACCGCGTCAAACTGCCAGTCCGCCGTAAGGTCGAGCAGCACTCGACCGACCAGCGGCGCCGCCGCGTGGTGCAACGTCACGCGCCGCAGATCCACGTACCAGTCCGCTTCGCGTCCCGAGGACAACACCACCTTGCCATGCACGACAGCGAGTTCAGTGATGAATTTACGCAGGTCGCCGTGGTCGTCCATGGCGGCAAGGGTACTTGTCATCCCTGGGAGGCGAACTGTCGCCCCGGCCCGGGGCGGAAATAGCGGTTGGTGGCCGGCACCAGCAGGAACACGCAGGTCACCAGGGCTAACAACCCGAGGACGGCGTCGAGACCCAAAGAGACATATTCCCAGGTACGAAAGGCCGAAACGTCCATCGTGCCAACGCCGGGCTGTCGCAGACTCTGGGCGAGAACCCCGGTTCCCGCGCCGGCGGCCGAACCGCAGAGTTGAGCGAGAGCGATGGCCCCGGCGACGGCCGCGAGCACGATCCGCGCCGACTCTCGGCCCCGGCGGGCCAGCACCGCGCAGGTGGCGAGGCCAGCCGCTACCGCCAGGGAGAACGCCAGGCTGAGCAGGGCGCCGACGACCGGCGCGGCGGAGATGAAGTCGGCGACGGCCGTCGGCGGCGAGGCGCCGGTGTCGGGGGCCAACCGCGCGGACAGGTCGTTGGCATACCGGGCGGCCATCACCACGGACGTCACCGCGGCCAGCAGCGAGATCGCGATCCCCACCCAGGTCAGCAGGACCGCCGTGTCCAGCGTCCGTGGTCGCGGTGGCCGCGGCACCAGCACAGCCGTCGGGTACGGATAACCGCCGAAGTTTCCCGGTGCGTAGCCCGGCGGGTAGCCGGGCCAGGTGACGTTACCGACCCAGCCGCCGTAGCCGTCGGTTGAATTTTCACCCGATCGGGGGTCATCACTTCGACCGGTGTCGTCGGGCGGGACGACCGGCGGCTGCTCCGGCATGCTCACCGCTCGTCCCGGCCGATCCGACCTCGGGTGTCCCGGCCCACCGCCTGCAGCAGCCCGCGCGGGGCGTGCCGCAGGCCGAACACGGCGAGCTTGTACTTCCAGTCCGGGACGCTCACCTGCCTGCCCCGACCGAGGTCACGCAACGCGTCGGAGACGACGTCATCGGCGCGCAGCCACATCCACTCCGGCGTCTTCGACATGTTGATGCCGGCCCGGTCGTGGAACTCGGTGCGCGTGTAGCCGGGGCAGAGCGCCATCACCCGCACGTTGAACGGCCGGACCGAGAGCGCGACGGACTCGCTGAAGTTGGTCACCCATGCCTTGCTCGCGGAGTAGGTCGAACCGGGCATGACGGCGCCGAACCCGGCGACCGAGGAAACGTTGACCACCGCCCCGTGGCGGCGTTCGGTCATGCCGGGCAGCACCGCCAGGGTCAGCCGCATCACGGCGTGCACGTTGAGCCGCAGGAGCCGCGCCTCGTCGGCCGCGGTGGACCGCAGGAACGGCTGGTTGAGACTGATGCCGGCATTGTTGACCAGGAGGTCGACCGGGGCGGCCGGGTCACGGAGCCGCTCCTCCACGACCGCGCAACCCGCATCGGTGGACAGATCGGCGGACACGGTCGCCGCCTCGATCCCGTACGCCGCGGTGAGTTCCGTGGCCAACTCGGTCAGCCGGTTCCCGTCGCGGGCCACCAGCACCAGGTCGTAACCGTCTCCGGCCAGGCGGCGGGCGAAGGCGGCCCCGATGCCGGCGGTGGCGCCGGTGACCACGGCGGTACGGCGTGAAGCGGGTGATGCTGCCACGGGGGTTACCTCACATCGGCGGCGTGGTGGGAGCGGGGGGCGCCGGCGGCGGCCCGCCCACGGACGGCTCCCGCCGGAAAAAAGCGGTCGCCGCGGGGAGCGCCAGCAGCAGGGCTACCACAAGGTAGCCGAGCGTCTGGGCGGCGGAAAGACCTCCGGTCAGCCAGATCCACCAGGACGGGTAGGCGTCGCCGAGCGCGTGGAGGAGCTCCGCCCGGACCTGGTCGTCCGGCAGCTTCAGCGGCAGGCTGCGCTGGGTCACGGTGGCGATCACGCCGGCGCATCCGCAGAGCAGGCCGAGGCCACAGACGACCCAGGTGCCCACGCGGGCCGGGTTGCGGCCGCGCAGGTTGCCGAGCGCGAGCGCGACCAGCAGGAGGGCGAAGAACACCCCGACTACGGCCGCGACGACCGCGCCGGCGCGGGCGAGCAGGACCACGGCGTCGACCTCGGACGGGGGCGCCGCGATCTCCCGGCCGACCGACCGCACGTGGCGCACGGCGCGGTTCATCATGGCCAGCCCAACGAGCGCGTGGAGGAGCCCGACGAGCCCCATCCCGATCATGACGGCGGCCGCCACGGTCACCGGGGACGGGCGGCGGACCGGGTTGGGACGACCGGCGGCGGGATCACCTGGGTGCATGAAAATCCCCCCGAGTAGTCGTATCGCTACGAACCTACTCGGGGGGATATCCGCTCCGGTCTACTTTTCCGCGATCAGCTGGACGGCGGAACCGGCGGGTCGGCCGGAGCCGACGGCGGCGACGGCGGCGACGGCGGGGTCGTCGGGGTCGTCGGGTTGGCCGGGGCCGACGGCGGCGACGGCGGGGTCGTCGGGTTGGCCGGGGCCGAGGGGTAGGACGGGTACGTCGATCCGGGCGGCGGCGGATAGGCCGAGCCCGGCACCGGCGGCTCCCACATCTGCTGCGGCTTGCGGAAGAACTCGTTCGACGCCGGCAGCGCCAGCAGGATCAGCGCGACGAGCAGGGCGATCACCGAGATGACCCCGAGGATCGTGCTGACCGGCGTGTACCAGGACGGCAGTGCTTCCTCGAGACGCCGCTGGACTTCCGCCTGGTCCGGGCCGTTGCCCGTGCTGCCCGATGTGCCACTCATGGCACTGCCCGCGGCGTTCAGGGCGAGGCCCGCACCGGAGCAGCAGACGAAGAGACCGCCCACCACCCACGTCGCGATGCGGGACGCGTTCTTGCCCCGGTTGTTGAAGATCGCGAGTACCACCAGGGCGATCGCGACGATCAGCCCGAACACGGCGGTGCCGACGATCGTCGCGGTGGCGAATCCCTCGCCGCCCGCCATGTCGGTGCCGGCGAAGGCCTCCTTGTAGACCTTCTGGAACGTGCCCAGCACGGACAACGCGACGGCCACGCCGATCACCTGGAGCGCGGCCACCAGGTACAACAAATAGCTCGATACGGTGACGCTGCTCGGCCGCGCCCTGGCCGGCGACGCGGCCGGACTTGTCTGCTCCGACACGGCTCTCCTTCCCTAGATCCAGAAGACACGGTATCGGTACCCGTCCAGTGATGCACGTCAAACCCGCTGTCAGTAGCTACGCCATTCCGCGCGGGCGTACTCCAGCACGCGGGGGTGCAGCAGCGTCGATGCCTCGACCCGGACCCGCCGCCGGTCCGGCGGGAAACTCCCGGCCGCCCGCAACGTGTCGGCATCCAGCGACCGCAGCGGCGGGGCATCGGCGGGCACGGCGAGCACGGGCGCGACCGCGTCCGGCGCCGCGAGCACGAAACCCCAGTCCCCGAAGGACGGCACGTCCACGTGATACGGACGGGTGGCGAAGCCGGCGGCGCGGATCGACTCCTCGATGCACCAGTAGGAGCGGGGCGCGAAGTACGGCGACCCGGACTGGACCACCATCCGCGCGCCGTCGGCCAGCACGTTGCGCAACAGCGCGTAGAACTCCACCGAGTAGAGCTTCGCCGTCGCCGTTTCGTCGGGGTCGGGAAGGTCGACCACGACGGCGTCGAACCGGTCCCCGGCCGTACGGAGCCAGCCGAACGCGTCGGTGTGCACGATCCGCACCCGCGGGTCGTCGAACGCGCCCCGGTTGAGCTCGCGCAGTTGCGGCTCGGTACGGGCCAGCGCGACGACCGCCGGATCCAGCTCGATCACGGTCACCGACGCCACGTCCGGATAGCGCAGCACCTCGCGTACGGCGAGCCCGTCGCCCGCGCCGAGCACCAGCACGTTCCGGTGTGGACCGCCGAGCACCGGGTGCACCAACGCCTCGTGGTAGCGGTATTCGTCGACGGAGCTGAACTGCAGGTCGCCGTTGAGGTAGAGGCGAAGGTCGGTGACGCCCTGGCTGGCGACCGGCACCGACCGGGTCAGCACGATCTCCTGGTAGCGGCTCCGTTCCGCGTGCACCACCGGGTCCCGGTAGAGCTGCTGCCGCGCGGTCACCTCGAAATCGTGCGCCACCGCGTAGGCGTACCCGAGGCAGAGCGCCACCACCACGGAGCCGGCCGCGAGCGCCACCCGCGACCGCCGGCCCAGATCCCGCCGGAACACGGTGAGGACCAGCGCGAGGCCGGCCACCGCGTTGACCGCGCCCACCACCAGCGCGCCGCGCAGCTGACCGAAGACGGGCATCAGCAGGAACGGGAAGGCGAGGCCGCCCAGGAGCGCGCCCACGTAGTCGGCGGCGAACAGGTCGGCGACGGCGCTCCCCGGCGTCTGCGCGCGGATGCGCTGCAGCATCACCATCAGCAGCGGGATCTCCGCCCCGATCAGCAGCCCCAGCACGAACGCGGTCGCCACCAGTGCCGGCGCGTAGAGGTCGAGCCAGGCGAAGGCGGCGTAGAGGCCGAGCACCGACAGCCCGCCGAGCAGCGCGAGCAACAGTTCGACCGCGGCGAACGCCGCGGCCGCCCGCCCCTGCAACGGCTTCGCGGCGAGCGCGCCGATCCCCATCGCGAAGACCATCACGCCGAGCACGATCGACGCCTGCCCCACCGTGTCGCCGATCAGATAGCTGCCGAGCGCGACCAGGGCGAGTTCGTAGACCAGACCGCAGGCGGCGCAGACGAAGACCGCGACGAGCACCGCGGCGCGCGCGGGCCGCCATCGCGGCCGGGCTTCCGTTCCGGGTACGTCCGTCACCGCCGCGCGCCCTTGCGCTTGGCGCTCGTCGACGCCGTGGCAGGCCGCGTGGCAGGCGGTGTGCGCAGTTGCCGCCGCCGTTGGACCACGCCGATCGTCACGAGCAGCGCGGTGACCGACAGCAGGCCGGCGCCGCCGGCGAGATAGGGCCAGCGGTCGCGCCAGAAGTCGCTGCCGGCGGCGGGCAGTGCGGCCGGCGGCGGTCCCGGCGCGGCGGTCGGGAGCGGCGCGGGCTCCACCTCCCCCCGCTGCGCGAGCAGCAATGGCAGCGCGGCGGCCGCCTGGGTGACCATCCAGCCGGGGTCGTCGATGAACGCGTCCGGGTCGTAGCCGAGCCGGACCAGGTCATCGGCGCTTCCCGAGATCGAGAGATCCCTCGAGGCCCGCACCTCGAACCTCGCCGAGTCCTCGCTCGCGCTGCTCTCGTCGGTGTAGTCGACCGTCGCGGTGATCTCCATCCAGCGCGGGCAGCGGGGGTCGTCGCTCACGGAGACGTTGTCGCCGAGGTTGGAGCCCACACTCACCGGCGGCCCGTAACCGTCCACCAGCTGCCAGCCGTAACAGACGCCCTGCGCCGCGTACGCCTTCCGCAGTGCGGTCACGGTGTCGGCGCGATCCGCCGCTTCCGGGGGCGGTACGGCGGTGCTGTCGTCGCTGTCGCCGAGAAGCCCGATTCCACAGAGGGCGAGGGTGATCCCGCCGACCCAGATCGCCACGTGCCCGAGCCAGCGGCCCTTCCGGCTGCCCTGGGCGGCGGGCTTCCGCTTCGGACCGGCCATCAGCTGATCGCGGCGGCGATGACCGCCCCGGTGGCGAGGTGGACGACCGCCGATACCCAGACCGCCGGGTGCGGTTCCGGGTCGACCAGGATCTCGCCGAGCCGCCCCGGCGTCGCCAGATCGAGCAGCAGGAACGACCCGGCCATCACGACCAGGCCGACGACGCCGTACGCGGTGGCGCCGATGAGGCCGGCGACGAAGTCGTCGTCGCTCGCGGTGATCGCGGTGACCACGATGATGCCGACGCTGGCGAGGTTGGAGGCGAGCAGCAGCGCCGCGTTGCGGTTGCGCTCGGTCCAGATCAGCTCCCGCAGCTGCCCCGGCGTGGCGACGTCGACCAGGACGTAGCCGAGGGCCATCAGCAGCACGCCGACCGCGCCGTACGCGAGGGTGGCGAGCAGATCGGTGGTGAGGGTGGTGAACATGGGGCTCCCGTCGGAGAAGGTCGGGCTACTTGCCGGCACCGGGGCCGCCACCCCGGATGGTGCTGCCGCGCCCGCCACCCCAGCTGCCGCCGACGATGCCGTGATAGCGCGGGTAGGCGGTGGCGGTCCGCTCCAGCAGGATCAGCGAACCGGCGGCCAGCGGGAGGATCACCACCGAGTCGTCGTCGTAGCGCAGGTAGACGCCGCTGCCGTCGACGTACCGCTCGGCGGGCTGCCATGCCTCCGTCAGCTCGGCGGCCACCTCGGTCGGACGCTTCGACGAGGTGTACGCGATGCCGTCCCGTCCGATGTCGTGCGAAGCCGAGCGGACGAACCGGCTCTCGACGTAGCCGCGCGGGGAGAAGTTGCCGTAGAAGATGCCGAAGCCGGCGACCAGGGCGCCGATCAGCGCGAACGCCGCACCCACCACGAACCATCTGCGGTACGTCATGCCAGCTCCACCGCCGTCTCCGTCTCGACCATCTCCCCCGTCTGGGGATAGGCGTGCCAGGTCCGCCATCCGATCACCGTTCCGCCGGTGGATCCGCTCTCCATGCGCACGTGCAGCGCGGTGAGGGCGTCGGAATCGCCGGGGAAGACCCCGACCAGGGCGTACGGGTCATGGCGGAGGGCCCGGCGCAGCACGGCCGCGCGGGCCGACATCTCCTCCGGGTCGAGCCGCAGCACGGTCGCGGTGAAGTGGTAACCACTGCCCCGTTCGTCCACGACGGGCGGGAGGGCCGGCGGCCGTCCGGGCAGGCAGGCGACCGTCTCGACGAGTTCGCTGTCGGCGTGGCGGAGGACGACCTGATGGGAGGCGCCGAGCAGCCGCAACCGCAGCGCCGCGCCGGGAATCGCGGGCACGGACAGATCGAGCACGTGCAGGGCCGGTTGCTCGGGCATCCCGAGCGCGAAGCTCAGATCGGCGGCGGTGGTGTCGGCGTACGGCGCGTCGAGCGTGATGAGCACGAGGTCACCGGCCCCGTTCCTGCTGGTCACCGGCGGACTGCGGGTAGATCAGCACCTCGGCGCGGTGCAGAGGGTCACCGCGACCGACCTCCCAGCGCGCGTCCTTGCCGTAGGACTCGAACGACAGCAGGGCCCCGTCCGGGGACGTGTAGTCGTGGTAGCGCACCGTGCCGGTCGGGTTGAGGCCGGTGGTGCCGGTCGAGGTGTAGCGGGCCCGCCCCGACTCGTCGCTGTTGTAGCGCCGGCCGTCGAAGTCGACCGTCGCCGGCCCGGGCGTCACCGTCGCGCTCGGCACCTCGGTCCAGAGCGCCAATTCCAGATCCGGGTCCTCCTCGACGGAGAGCCACACCTTCCGACCCTGCGCGTCGTCGAGCAGGTGCTCCGCCCAACCCCAGTCGCCCTCGCTGAACCGCAGGGTGCCACGCACCCCGTACGAGGTACCCCGGATCTCCACGATGTCGCCGGGCGCGATCCGGCGCGGGTCTCCGCGGAGCGCGTCGGCGTCGTCGTCGGCGGCGCGGAACGGGTCGACGTGGGTGGGCGGCGCGGCGGGTGCGGTCCTGCGGCGCGCGGTCCGGACCGCGATGATCGCGACCACCACGCCGACGACCGCGACGAGGCACCCGACGCCCGTGATCAGGAACGCGATGGTTCCGTTCATTGGCCCAACCCTCCCCAGCAGCGGTTTCGTTGGCGACGGTAACAACCGCCGGCACATCGTGAACCGCAAGGTCAACTGGGTGACGGGCCGCTCACACCGGGCGACGGGCCGCCGGGCTGCGGGGCGTCGGGACGCCGTGATGTCTGAAGAAAATGGGGACGTACCGGGAGTCGCACCTCGCGACCCCCGGCCACGAAACCGTCAGGCCGCCGTCACCGTCAGCCCGTCCTTGCTGTCCGCGAGGTCCACCAGCACGGTGTCCCCGTCGCGCACCTCCCCGGCGAGAAGCGCCTTCGCCAGCCGATCACCGATCGCCGACTGCACCAGCCGGCGCAACGGCCGCGCGCCGTAGATCGGGTCGTACCCGTGCTCGCCCAGCCAGCTCCGCGCCGCCTCGGTGACCTCCAGGGTGAGCCGCCGCTCCGCGAGCCGGCGCCGCATCCGATCCAGCTGGATGTCCACGATCGCGCGCAACTCCTCACCGGTCAGCATCGCGAAGACCACGATGTCGTCGAGGCGGTTGAGGAACTCCGGCTTGAAATGCGACCGGACCACGGCGAGCACCGCGTCGCGCCGCTGCTCCTCCGAGAGCGTGAGATCGGAGATCACCGGCGACCCGAGATTCGAGGTGAGGATCAGGATCGCGTTGCGGAAGTCCACCGTGCGGCCCTGGCCGTCGGTGAGCCGGCCGTCGTCGAGCACCTGCAGCAGCACGTCGAAGACGTCCGGGTGCGCCTTCTCGACCTCGTCGAGAAGCACCACGGAGTACGGCCGGCGGCGCACCGCCTCGGTGAGCTGACCGCCCTCCTCGTACCCGACGTAGCCGGGCGGAGCGCCGAGTAGCCGGGCCACCGAGTGCTTTTCGCCGTACTCGCTCATGTCGATGCGGACCATGGCCCGCTCGTCGTCGAAGAGGAACTCGGCGAGCGCCTTGCCCAGCTCGGTCTTGCCGACGCCGGTCGGGCCGAGGAAGAGGAAGCTGCCGGTCGGGCGGTCCGGGTCGGCGATGCCGGTGCGGGCCCGCCGTACCGCGTCGGAGACGGCGCCGACCGCCTCGGCCTGCCCGATCACCCGCGACGCCAGCGAGGACTCCATCCGCAGCAGCTTGGCGGTCTCCCCCTCCATCAGCCGGCCGGCGGGGATGCCGGTCCAGGAGGCGACAACCGCCGCGATGTCGTCGGCCCCGACCTCCTCCTTCAGCATCGCCCCGTCGGCCTGCAGGCCGGCGAGCTCCTCCTCGGCCCGCGCCAGATCGCTCTTCAGCTGCGGGATCCGTCCGTAGCGCAGCTCGGCGGCGCGTTCCAGCTCTCCGTCGCGCTCGGCCCGCTCCGCCTCGCCGCCGAGGCGTTCCAGCTCCTCCTTGGCGGTCGAGATCCTGGTGATGTGGCCCTTCTCCAGCCGCCACCGGTCGGAGAGCGCGGCGAGCTGCTCGCGCTTGTCGGCCAGCTCCCGGCGCAGCCGCGTCAGCCGCTCGGCCGAAGCCGGGTCCGGCTCCTTGGCCAGCGCCATCTCCTCGATCTCCAGGCGGCGCACCGCCCGCTCGATCTCGTCTACCTCGACCGGACGCGAGTCGATCTCCATCCGCAGCCGCGACGCCGACTCGTCGACGAGGTCGATGGCCTTGTCCGGCAGGAAGCGGTCGGTGATGTAGCGATCGGAGAGGCCGGCGGCGGCGACCAGCGCGGCGTCGGTGATCCGTACGCCGTGGTGCACCTCGTAGCGCTCCTTGAGGCCACGGAGGATGCCGATGGTGTCCTCGACGGTCGGCTCGCCGACCAGCACCGGCTGGAAGCGCCGCTCCAGCGCCGGGTCCTTCTCGATGTGCGCCCGGTATTCGTCCAGCGTGGTCGCGCCGACCATGCGCAGCTCACCGCGGGCCAGCATCGGCTTGAGCATGTTGCCGGCGTCCATCGACCCCTCGCCCTTGCCGGCGCCGACGACGGTGTGCAACTCGTCGAGGAACGTGATGACCTGCCCGTCGGAGTTCTTGATCTCCTCCAGGACCGACTTGAGCCGCTCCTCGAACTGGCCGCGGAACTGCGCCCCGGCGACCATCGCGCCGAGGTCGAGCGAGACCAGCTTCTTGTCGCGCAGCGACTCCGGCACGTCACCGGCCACGATGCGCTGGGCCAGCCCCTCGACGATCGCGGTCTTGCCGACACCGGGCTCACCGATCAGGACCGGGTTGTTCTTCGTGCGCCGGGAGAGCACCTGGATGACGCGGCGGATCTCGGAATCCCGGCCGATCACCGGGTCGATCTTGCCGGCGCGGGCGCTCGCGGTCAGGTCGACGCCGTACTTCTCCAGCGCCTGGTAGGTCTGTTCGGGATCGGCGGTGGTGACCCGCCGGTCGCCGCCGCGTACGGCGGGGAAGGCGGCGACCAGGTTCTCCTCCGTCGCGCCCGCGCTCTTCAGCGCCTGCGCCACCGCGCCACCGACCTGCGCGAGACCGGCGAGCAGGTGCTCGGTGGAGGTGTACTCGTCGCCGAGCGGGCGGGCGATCTGCTCGGCCGCCCCGATCGCGTTGGCGAACTCGCGGGACAGACTCGGCTCGGCCACGCTCGACCCGCGTGCGCTCGGCAGCCCCTCGACGGCGTGGACGGCGCTGCGCCGGATATCGGCCGGGTTGGCGCCGACCGCGCGCAGCAGCCCGGCGGCGGTGGAACCGCCGGTGTCCAGTAGCGAGAGCAGCAGGTGCCAGGCCTCGACGGTGGCGTGCCCGCGCTGTTTCGCCATGGCGACGGCACCGGTGATGACTTCACGACTCTTGGTTGTCAAACGTTCCGCGTTCATGGGCTCCCCTGATCGGCGTGTCCACTGGTGACGACACAACCAGACTTGAGCGTATTCCACTCAACTCTACGAGGTGACGGGCGTCACGTCCGATCCAACACGAGCTTGATCCACCGCCAGTCGCCGAAGAGGCCCGAACCGAGCCACGCCGTCCCGTCCGAGCCCCCGGCCAAGAGCGTCCCGTCCGGCAGGAGCCGCAGGTTGGTGTCGCGTATCGGCCAGTTCACGTCGTTGTAGACACCAGCGCCGTCGCCGACCGACACCATCCCGCTCCCACTCGGGCCGGTCACCGCCAACAGCCCTGCGCCCAGGGGGACCACCGAAGTGAGCCGTCGCGGATGGCGCCGCACGTCCACCTTCTCCCAGCGGTCCTCCCGCGCCCGCCACAGCTGCGGGAACACCGTCGGATCATCCGGGCCGTAACCGATCAGCCAGGCGTCGCCGCGCCCGACCGCCAGCTGCACCCTGGACAGCTCACCCTCCGGCTCCGACACCACCGTGGCCCGCCAGGTTCTGCCCTCGTCGTGCGACCACGACGCCTCCACCCGGCCCTTCGCGACTCCAGCCACGTACAGCCGGCCCTGGTCATACGCCACCGACGTGGGGTTGACCAGCCGCCGCTGCGCCGGAACCGGGCGGAAGCGGTCCCCGACCCACTCACCTATCTGCGGGGGACTGTCGCCGTCGCAGCAGAGCTGGAACCGGCCGTTGAGCGCACGCACCGCCGCCGGCTGCTGCTGCGCCCGTACCGGCTCGTGCCGGAACGTCCGGCCCGCGTCCGCGGAGACGTACCAGCCATGCGGCTCGGCCAACAACGCGAGAGTCCCCGCACCGGCGTACAGCTGGTGGTCCTTCGCGAGCGGTTCGGGATGCCGCAGTCGCTGCCAGGAGCGCCCACCGTCGGCCGTGGTGAGCAGGATCGCGCTGCAGTCCAGCGCCGGCACGGACACCGCATCGGGGTTGCCGCAGTGGATGAACTGGGCGTAACCCCGTACGGCGTCGGTGAACTCCACGATCGACCGCTCATAGTGCCGTGGCACGGGCACGCGGACCTGCCGTACCTCGGCCGGGGTGGGACGGGCCGACGGCGACGGCGGCGCGGCGCTCGGCGGCGGACGCCGAACGTCACCGATGGAGCATCCGGCGGCGAGCATCACCGCCAACGCGGGTACGAAGGGTCGCATTCGCATCAGGCACCCCCGGACGCGCTTCACTCCATCGACGATGGTGGACACGGTAGCGTGATCACGTGCGAGTACGCGTGGAACAGACGACTCTGCCGGGGATCGGCGTCCGCCACGACCTGATCACCGAGTCGGGGCGTCGGCTCGGGGTCGTATCTCATCGGAACGGCCGCCGCGACCTCGTGCTCTATGACGACGACGACCCGGACGCGTGCACGGCGGACATCCCGCTCACGGACGACGAGGCCGAGGCGCTCGCCGACATCCTCGGCGCGTCGTTGATGCTGGGGCAGCTCGCGGGTCTGCGTCAGCAGGCGGCCGGCCTCCTCACCGAGCAGGTGCCGATCTCGGCCGGCTCCCCCTTCGTCGGCCGCTCGCTCGGCGACACGAAGGCGCGCACCCGCACCAGCGCCTCCATCGTCGCGGTGCTGCGCGACCGTGAGGTCATCGCATCCCCCGGCCCGGCGTTCCGTTTCGAAACGGGTGACGTGGTGGTGGTGGTCGGCACCCGGCGCGGTCTCGACGGCGTGACGGCGATCTTCGCCGACGGCGATCCGGACAGCTGAGCGGATGCACCACCCGACAGAGCTGCTCATCGAGGTCGGCGCGCTTCTCCTGCTGCTCGGGCTGCTCGGCCGCCTCAGCCGGCGGGTCGGGCTGTCACCGATCCCGCTCTACCTGCTCGCCGGTCTCGCGTTCGGACACGGCGGGCTGCTGCCCCTGCCGGCCAGCGAGGAGTTCTTCGCGGTCGGCGCCGAGATCGGCGTGGTCCTGCTCCTGGTCATGCTCGGCCTCGAATACTCCGCGAGCGAGCTGGTCGGCAATCTCCGGTCGGCCGCGCCGGCGGGGTTGATCGACGGACTGCTCAACGCACTGCCCGGGGCGGCGTTCGCGCTGATTCTCGGCTGGGGCTGGCTGACCGCCGTCGTCCTCGGCGGCATCACCTGGGTCTCCTCTTCCGGAGTGATCGCCAAGGTCCTCGCCGACCTCGGTCGGCTCGGTAACCGGGAGACTCCGGTCATCCTCTCCGTGCTGGTGATCGAGGACCTGGCGATGGCCCTCTACCTGCCATTGGTCACCGCGTTGCTCGCCGGCACGGGGCTGATCGGCGGCGGCGTCGCGCTGGTGGTCGCGGTCTGCGCCGTGATGCTGGTGCTCGTGGTCGCGATCCGATACGGGCACGCGATCTCCGCGATGATCTCGGTCCGCGACCCGGAGGCGCTCCTTCTCGCCGTGCTCGGGCTGACCCTGCTGGTGGCCGGCGTCGCCGCCCACCTGAAGGTGTCGGCGGCGGTCGGCGCCTTCCTGGTCGGCATCGCGCTCTCCGGTCCGGTCGCGCACCACGCCACCGAGCTGCTCTCCCCGCTGCGGGACCTGTTCGCGGCGGCCTTCTTCGTCTTCTTCGGGCTCGCCACCGATCCGCGCGACATCCCGCCGGTGCTGCTGCCGGCGCTGGGGCTGGCCATCGTCACGATGGCCACCAAGGTGCTCACCGGCTACGTCGCGGCGCGCCGGGTGGGGATCGCCCTCCCGGGACGACTCCGGGCCGGGCTCGGTCTGATGCCCCGGGGCGAGTTCTCCATCGTCATCGCGGGGCTCGCGGCGGGCACCTCCGGCATCGCGCCCCAGCTGGCCCCGCTCGCGACCGCGTACGTGCTGATCACCGTGGTGACCGGTCCGGCGCTGGCGCGCCTCCCCGACTTCCCCTGGTTCAAGCGGCTGTTGAAGCGTCGGGCGGCGGCCCGACGCACGCCGGCGGCGCAGACGGCGCAGACGGCGCAGACGGCGCAGACGGCGGACTAGGCACGGATATACCGACCGTTGGGATCGGGACACCTGCGGCGTTGATGAATAAGACGGTTGGCTCTTTCGCGTTTCGGTCACGGCGCGCTACCGTGTCGCGGCAGCAGCTAGTGGGGGTGCCCGGGCCGTCCCAGGTCCGACAGGCACGAGCGGAAGGTCGTTCCGGGTGAGCTTGCAGCAATCGGCGTTCCGCGGTTTCGCCAATCCCGTGGATCCGACCGCGGACGAACTGCGGGCATGGGCGTTCCAGCCCGACTCGGTGCCCCTGCAGTCGATGCCGAAGGACTGGGATCTGCTGGTCTCGGGTGACCGGCTGATCGGGACGCTCTTCGATCTGGCGATGGACCGGTCCTGTCCGGCGCGCCGGTTCGCGCTGCACTGTCTCTACATCTACGCGGCGGACGGCATCCGCACCAACTTCAAGGCCCACCCGCGCCGTCGGCTGCGCAAGCTGGTCGAGCAGGCGCAGGAGCTGGGCGACGAGCTGATGGTCACCTGGGCGCACAACACGCTCGCTCTGATGGCCAAGCCGCAACTCTTCGACTATCACGACTGGTGCGAGGGGGGCCTGGTGCGCAAGGCGCGCCGCCTCTCCTGAACGGTCGCGCTGTCGCGCACACGAAGAACGGGCCGGGACCCCCCGTGGGTCCCGGCCCGTCGCCTCGATCGTCGCCGTGAACCGGCGTCACGTGGCCGGCGGCTCGCGGCGTCTCTTGTCGAGCTGTCCCCGGCCGACGTCCAGCCCTCTGTCGAGGTGGTCGGGGTAGGTGCCGACGTCGGTCTCGTCGACATCGTCGCCTGCGGCGTCGCTGTCGCCCTTCGTCCGATCGGCACCGACCTTGTCGGCCGCCTTGTTCGCCATGTTCTTGATCGATTCAGCGATACCCATCGGGTCTCCCCTCAGCGCCGCTCGACGTCCGGAATGTTCCGTCCGAACCACAGGTGACGTTAGCCCACCTTTGCGGTTCCTGATCGCGAAACGACCGACAAGATTTCCGCAGGTCGGCACGCGCGCCGAACCACCCCCTACGGACGGGTCGGCCGCCAGACCACGAGCGCGTTCGAGACCCGTCCGGTCGGGACAAGATCACGGCGGGGGAAGGGCGCCATCGCCTCAAGCTCGGCCATCCGCTGGTAGGCCGCGGCCAACTCGGTCTCCAGCTGGACCATCCGCTGCTGGAGCTCGACCACCGCCTGCTCCAGGTCGATGATCCGCTTGATGCCGGCCAGGTTGACCCCGTCGTCCTGACTGAGCCGCTGCACCTCGCGCAGCAGCGCGACGTCGCGCACGCTGTAGCGGCGCCCGCCACCGGTCGCCCGGCCGGCCTGGACCAGGCCCATCCGGTCGTACTGGCGCAGCGTCTGCGGGTGCATGCCCGCCATCCGCGCAGCCACCGAGATGATCAGGACCTTGGCGTCGGAGGCGGCTTCAATCGAGATCGTGACTTCCCCGTCCACCAGGCTCACCTCCTCGCCGGGTCGTCGAAGCGGCGCACCCGGGCATCCAGTTTCTCCCGAGGAGCCGGTGGGGTCTCAAGGGCCAGCTTCTCCAACGCCGCCCGCGCCTCGTCGGAGAGGTTCTCGGGGACCGTCACCTCGACGGTGACCAGCAGGTCGCCCGCCTGCCCGTCGCGCCGCGTGACGCCCTTGCCGCGGGCCCGCAGCGTGCGGCCGCTCGGCGTGCCCGGCGGCACCCGCAGGGTCACCGCGCCGTCCATGGTGGGGACCCGCAGATCGGTGCCGAACACCGCCTCGGCGAACGTGATCGGCACGGTCAGCGTCAGGTCGTCGCCGGACCGGCCGAAGAGGTCGTCGTTGCGCACCTTCACCAGCACGTACAGGTCGCCGGCCGGACCGCCGCGCTCCCCCGGCTCGCCCCGCCCGCTCAGCCGGATCCGTTGGCCGTCCGCGACCCCCGCGGGGAAGCGGACGTTGAGCGTACGGTTCTTCGTCACCCCGCCGGTGCCGAGGCACTCGGGGCACTTCTCCTCGACGACCGTCCCCACGCCCTGGCATTCGCGGCACGGCTCCGAGAAGCTGAACGACCCCTGGTTGCGGGTGACCAGGCCGGAGCCGCGGCATTGCGGGCAGGTGCGCGGTTGCGTCCCCGGCTTGGCCCCGTTGCCGTGACAGGTGTCGCAGACGCCCGGCGCGCGCAGGGTCAGCGGGATCGTGGTGCCGCGTACGGCGTCGGCGAAGTCGAGCACGACCTCCGCCTCCACGTCGCGTCCCCGCGCCGCGCCACGCGCGCGGGGGCCTGCCCCGCCGCCCGAGAAAATGGAGCTGAACAGGTCGGAGAAGCCCGCGCCGCCGAACCGCCGATCCCCCGCGCCACCGGCGCCCCCCGCGCCGGCGCCCTGGAAACCGCCGAACAGGTCGGTCGGGTCGAAGCCGCCTCCTCCCGCACCTCCAGTGCGCGCGCCGCGGCGGAAGGCGCCGGAGCCGAAGAGCGTGCGCATCTCGTCGTATTCTTTGCGCTTCCGCTCGTCCGCGAGGACGTTGTATGCCTCGGAGACCGCCTTGAACCGCTCCTCCGACGCCGGGTTGTCGGGATTGTGGTCGGGATGCAACTCGCGGGCGAGCTTGCGGTAGGCCTTTTTGATCTCATCGGCGGAGGCGGACTTGGCCACCCCGAGCACGGCGTAGAAGTCCTTTTCCAGCCAATCCTTGGAACTCACCGGGTCCACCTCCTCTGGTGTGCGACATCGATGAACAGATCGTCCTGCCGATCAGGGAGTTGACGGGGCAGGCCCGTCAACTCCCCGATCGGCGTGGCGCGTTGGGTCACTCCGGGTCGGCGACGGCGACCAGTGCCGGTCGCAGCAGCCGGTCGCCCAGTTGGTAGCCGCGGCGCATCACATCGATGCACGTCGGCTCGCTCACCTCACCCGAGGTGAGGTGGGCGACGGCCTCGTGCCGGGTCGGATCGAACGGGTCGCCCTTCTCACCGAACGCGCTCAACCCGAACTTGCCGAGCGCCGCGGTGAGCTGCTCGGCCACCGTGCCGAACGGCCCGACCAGGTCGCCGTGCTCCCGCGCCCGGTCCAGGTCGTCCAGGATCGGCAGCAGGGCGCCGAGCACCGTGGCGGTGGTCTGTTCGGCCGCCACCCCCCGGTCCCGGTCCACCCGCTTGCGGTAGTTGGCGTATTCGGCCGACACCCGCTGCAGGTCCCGGGTGCGCTCGTCGAGCTCACCGCGGAGCGCCTCCAACTCGGCGCCGAGCGGCCCCGTACCCCCGCCGGACGGCGCGGCTTCGGCCGCCTCCGTCTGCTGGCCGGTGCCGTTCCGCTCCGCCTCGGCGGCGACGCTCCCCTCGGTGGCCGATCCCGTTTCCGGAGCCGGCTCCTTGGCGTGTTTGCCCGCCCGGCCCGTGCCGCCCGACGGGTCGATCTTTCGCTTGTCGCGGATGACGACGCGCTCGGCGTCCTGGCCGTGGCCCGGACCGTCCGGCGCGGAGCCACCCGACGTCGAACCGGTGGTCTCCGGGTCGGCGCTTTGTGGCTTTTGCGTCATGCGGCTACCTCGCTCCGTTCAACGTTGGGACGACGGGTCACTTCTTGTCGTCCTCGTCGACGATCTCGGCGTCCACCACGTCGTCGGCGCCACCGCGACCCGCACCGCCGGGCGCACCCGCACCCGCACCCGCACCGGCACCCGCGCCGGCGTCGGCACCTGCGTCGCCCTGCTCGGCCTGCTGCGCGTAGAGCAGCGAACCGGCCTGCTGCGAGACCTGTGCCAGCTTCTCGTGCGCCGACTTGATCGCCTCGATGTCGGTGCCCCCGAGCGCGCCGCGCAGCTCGCCGAGCGCGTCGTTGATCTGGTCACGCGACTCCGCCGGAAGCTTGTCGCCGCTCTCGGCCAGGAACTTCTCGGTCTGCCACTGCAGCTGCTCGGCGAGGTTGCGGGTCTCCGCGTCCTCGCGCCGACGCTTGTCCTCGTCGGCGTGGTCCTGCGCGTCGCGCATCATCCGCTCGATGTCGTCCTTCGGCAGCGCGGAGCCACCGGTGATCGTCATCGACTGCTCCTTGCCCGTGCCGAGGTCCTTCGCGCCGACGTGCACGATGCCGTTGGCGTCGATGTCGAAGGTGACCTCGATCTGCGGCACGCCACGCGGCGCCGGCGGCAGCCCGGTCAGCTCGAAGGTGCCGAGCTTCTTGTTGTACGACGCGATCTCGCGCTCACCCTGGAAGACCTGGATCAGCACCGACGGCTGGTTGTCGTCCGCCGTGGTGAAGACCTCGGAGCGCTTGGTCGGGATCGTGGTGTTGCGCTCGATCAGCTTCGTGAAGATGCCACCCTTGGTCTCGATGCCCAGGCTCAGCGGGGTCACGTCGAGCAGCAGGACGTCCTTGACCTCGCCCTTGAGCACACCGGCCTGCAGGGCGGCGCCGACCGCGACGACCTCGTCCGGGTTGACGCCCTTGTTGGCCTCCCGCCCGGTCAACTGCTTGACCAGGTCCGACACCGCCGGCATCCGGGTCGATCCGCCGACCAGGATGACGTGGTCGACGTCGGCGACCTTGATCCCGGCGTCCTTGATCGCCTGCTCGAACGGGCCCTTGCAGCGGTCGAGCAGGTCCTGCGACATCCGCTGGAACTCGGCCCGCGTCAGGGTCATGTCGAGGTGCAGCGGGCCCGCCGCGCCGGCCGTGATGTACGGCAGGTTGATGCTGGTGGTGGTGGCCGCCGACAGCTCGATCTTCGCCTTCTCGGCCGCCTCGCGGAGGCGCTGCATGGCCATCTTGTCCTGCGCCAGGTCGATGCCGTGCTCGCCACGGAACGTCTTGACCAGGTGGTCCATGATCCGCTGGTCCCAGTCGTCGCCACCGAGGTGGTTGTCGCCACTGGTGGACTTGACCTCGATAACGCCCTCGGCCAGCTCCAGCAGCGAAACGTCGAACGTGCCGCCACCCAGGTCGAAGACGAGAACCGTCTGCTCCTTGGAGCCCTTGTCCAGCCCGTACGCGAGCGCGGCCGCGGTCGGCTCGTTGACGATGCGGAGCACGTTGAAGCCGGCGATCTCACCGGCCTCCTTCGTGGCCTGCCGCTGCGAGTCGTTGAAGTACGCCGGCACGGTGATCACGGCGTCGGTGATCGGCTCGCCCAGGTAGGCCTCGGAGTCACGCTTGAGCTTCATCAGCACCCGCGCGGAGATCTCCTGCGGGGTGTACTTCTTGCCGTCGATGTCGATCGACCAGTTGGTGCCGACCTCCCGCTTGACCGACCGGATGGTCCGGTCCGGGTTGGTCACCGCCTGCCGCTTGGCGACCTCGCCGACGAGCACCTCGCCATTGCGGGCGAACGCGACGATCGAAGGCGTCGTCCGCGAGCCCTCCGCGTTTGCGATGACGGTGGGCTCACCGCCTTCGAGAACGCTGACGCAGGAGTTCGTCGTGCCGAGGTCGATGCCGACCGCACGTGCCATGTTCGCTTCCTCGCTTCGTTCAAGAGCAGGTGCCGGGCACCGCCCGCAGCACACCCACCACAAGTTGAGTGGACCGGGCTCAATAGTGCCACGATGATCCGTGACGTCAAGTCAGGTTGAGTCGAGTACGCGCAACTTCGACCGGATGGCGGGTCGGCACGAGCCGCTGTTCCGGTTGTCGGCGTGGCATAGATCGGGCACGCTTTAGCAGTGACCACGCACGGCGAGCCCGCCGCAGACCCCGGCCGGGCCGCCGTCGTCCCGGATCCCCCCGACGACGGCGGCGCACCCGCTCCGGCCGCTCCGGCCACCGACGGCGACGGCGGCGCGCCCGCTCCGGCCGGCGACGGCGGCGCCGCTCCGCGCAGCGGCGGGGACGGAGACGGGCCCGTCCACGAGCCGGAGAGCAGCGACACCGACCCGACACCGGCCGCGCGGGCCGGGTCGGACGCGCGGACGGCCACGCCCACACCGACCGAGCGCCCGTCGACGCGGCAGCCCGAGGAGACAACCCCCACGGAGCCGCCCCAGCCCGGCCCCGACGACGTGCTGTCCGGGCTGCCGGCCGCGCTCACCCGACTGCGTACGACGGTGGCCGCCACGGCGTACCCGTTGGTCCTGCCCTCCGCCGACGACGCGCGGCGGGTCGCGCACGGCCTCGTCGCGCAACTCGACGACTATCTGCTCCCACGCCTCGACCGGCTCGACGCCCCCCTGCTCGTGGTGGTCGGTGGCTCGACCGGGGCAGGCAAGTCAACGCTGGTCAACAGCCTGGTACGGGCGCGGGTGAGCGCCGCGGGCGTGCTCCGCCCCACCACCCGCTCACCCGTCCTGGTGTGCAACCCCGCCGACTCCGGATGGTTCCGGCAGGGCGAACTCCTGCCCGGCCTGACCCGCGCCGCCGATCCCACCGACGAGCCCGACACCCTGCAACTCGTCTCGGCCCCCGCACTCACCGAAGGGCTGGCCTTCCTCGACGCGCCCGACATCGACTCGGTGGTCGACGCCAACCGGGCGCTCGCCGCGCAGCTTCTCGCCGCCGCCGACCTGTGGCTCTTCGTCACCACGGCGGCGCGGTACGCCGACGCCGTGCCCTGGGAGCTGCTGCGCACCGCGCGCGACCGGGGCACCGTGATCGCCCTCGTGCTCGACCGGGTCCCGCCGGACGCCGCCGACGAGATCTCCACGCACCTGTCCGAGATGCTCGCCGCGCACGACCTGGCGGCCGCACCGCTCTTCGTGCTGCCGGAGACCGAGGTCGACGGTCAGGGCCTGCTCCCGGAGCCGGTCACGGCGGAGCTGCGCGACTGGTTCGACCGGCTCGCCGCGGACGCGGGCGCCCGCGCCGCCGTGGTCCGGCAGACCCTCGACGGTGCGCTCGCCGCGCTCGCGCCGGCGGTCGCGGGGCTGGCGACCGCCGCCGACGACCAGGCCGCGGCGGCGACGACCCTGACCGACCGGGTACGCGGCGCGTACCGCGGCGCCCGACGCGGCGTCGAGCAGGCGATGCAGGACGGCCGGCTGCTGCGTGGCGAGGTGCTCGCGCGGTGGCAGGAGTTCGTCGGCACCGGCGAGCTGTTCCGGACGCTGGAGGCACGGATCGGCCGACTGCGTGATCGCGTCGTCGCCGCGGTGACCGGCCGGCCGGCACCCGAGCGGCAGCTCCAGTCCGCCATCGAGTCGCAGCTGGTGACGCTGCTGCGAGAGGCGGCGGCCGAGGCGGCCGAGAACGCGCACACGGGTTGGCAGGCCCACCCCGCGGGCGCCGCACTACTCGACCCGAGCCTGGCCCGGCCGAGCGACGACCTGCCGGAACGGGCCGAGCGGCTGGTCCGCGACTGGCAGCGTGACGTGCTCGAACTGGTCCGCGCCGAGGGCGGTGACCGGCGGTTCGTCGCGCGCTCCGCCGCGTACGCGGTCAACGCGACCGGTCTCGCGGTCATGATCGCCGTGTTCACCTCGACCGCGTTCATCCCGACCGGGCTCGAGGTGGCGGCGGCCGGAGGCACCACGGTCGCGGCGCAGAAGGTGCTTGAGGCGATCTTCGGCGACCAGGCGATCCGCAATCTGGCCAACAAGTCCCGCGAAGGGCTGATCACGCGCGTCAACGCGCTGCTCGACGAGGAGGCGGCGCGCTACACGGCGCGGATCGAGGCGGTGGGCGTCGCGCCCGCCGACGACGGGGACACGGCGGTGCAGGCCGGTCCCGGCGACGGTCTGCGGGTGGCGGCGGCCGAGGTCGAAGCGGCCCGGGCGGAGGCGCACCTCACCGACGGCACGCGCCTGGCGCTGCCGGGAGCATCGTCGTGACCGCGCGGGTCATCCGGGACACCGGCAGGGTCGCGTCATGACGGGGATCGTCGGAAGGGTGCGTGACGCCCTGCGCGGAGAGCGACCGGTCAGCCCCGACACGCTGATATCGCGCCTGGAGGCGGTGGAGCGGTTCCTGCGGGTGGTCGACGGGCACCTGCCGGAGGAGCGGCTCGTGCCGGCGCGCACCCTCGTCGAGCGGGCCGCGGCACGGCTGGCGCTCTCCCGCGACCACACCGTGGTCGCGCTCGCCGGCAGCACCGGCAGCGGCAAGTCGAGCCTGTTCAACGCGCTGGCCCGGCTGGAACTCTCCCCGGTCGGGGTTCGGCGACCCACCACCGGTGTGGCACATGCCTGCGTGTGGGGCCCCCTGGAGGGAGCCAACAAGCTGCTCGACTGGGTCGGCGTGCTTCCCCGGCAGCGGTACGTACGCGAGAGCGCGCTCGACGGAGACGACGAGGCCGCGCTGCACGGACTGGTCCTGCTCGACCTCCCCGACTTCGATTCCGTGGAGCGCGCCCATCGGCTGGAGGTCGACCGGCTCCTCGGCCTGGTGGACCTGGTCGTCTGGGTGGTCGACCCGCAGAAGTACGCCGACCGGGTGATCCACACCAGTTATCTCCGTGCGTTCCACCGGCACCGTGACGTGACCGTCGTCGTGCTCAACCAGGCCGACCGGCTGCCCCCGGCCGAGCTTCCCCGCGTCCTCGACGATCTGCGTCGACTGCTCACCGGCGATCAACTCGACGGGGTCCCGGTGCTGGCCACCTCGGCGGTCGATCAGACGGCGACCACCAACCTGCGCGCGTTGCTCGAACGCACCGTCACCGAGCGGCAGGCCGCGCTGCGCCGGCTCGCCGGCGACGTCGACGCCGTCGTCGCGGGCGTCGCCGACCTGGTCGGGCCGCCCGTTGCGGAGGACGGCGTGGACCGGGGCGCGGCGCAGCAGCTCAGCGATGCCCTCGCGGCGGCCGCCGGCGTACCGGTCGTCGCCGAGGCCACGGAACGCGCGTACCGGCACCGCGCCGGCGCGTCGACCGGCTGGCCGCTGGTGCGCGGGTGGCGGCGACTGCGGCCGGACCCGCTGCGCCGGCTGCACCTGCCCGAGCTCAACCGGGCCGGGGACGACACCGACCCGGCGCGGCCGATCGCCGCGACGTCCGTGCCGGGTCCGACGGCGGCACAGCGCTCCGCCGTCGCTCTCGCCGTACGGGGCGTCGCCGAGCAGGCCAGCGCCGGACTCCCCGCGTCCTGGCCGAACGCGGTCGCCGGGGCTGCCCGGTCCCGCCTCGACGACCTGCCCGACGCGCTCGACGGGGCGGTGGCGGCCACGGATCTCGGCGTCGATCGGAAACCCGTCTGGTGGCGGCTGGTCGGCGGGCTGCAGTGGCTCGTCACCCTCGCCGCGTTCGCGGGCCTCGGCTGGCTTCTGGTCGGCTACGGCGTACGGGTGCTGGGGCTGCCCTCGCTGGAGTACCCGATGGTGGGGCAGGTGCCGATGCCGACGCTGCTGCTGATCGGCGGACTGCTGCTCGGCCTCCTGATCGCCGGGCTCGTCCGGCCGGTGATCGGCTGGGCCGCGCGCCGGGCCCGACGCCGCGCCGAAACACGGCTCCGGGCAGCGGTGACCGAGATCGCCCGGAACTGCGTCGTCGCCCCGGTCCGGGCGGTGCTGCGCTCGTACGCCGAGGCGCGCGACGCCCTGACCGCCGCGACGTCGCAGCGGTGAGCGTTCGTCACCTCGCCGGACATCTGATCTTCCATTCGGGCGATCACGGCGGGTTGACCGGCATCGACCTCGTGGCGGCCCTCACCAGCCTGTCGCTCGGGGTGCTCCCCCCTGGCGCGCTGTTGATGCTCAACCGACGCCGATCGGCGTAGGGTCAATCCATGGCGACGCCTCAGACCCCCTATGACGCGGTGCTCCAGGCCGCCCGCGACGTCACCAAGCTCGACTGCGCGCTCGACGCCGAGATGCTCGGAGCGGCACTGTTGGGCAGCGTCTACGCGATCGCGGAGCAGGACCGCGCCGGCGCCATCCGGGACTTCGTCGGAGGGTTCCTCGCGGCGACCGGACGACGGCGCACCGCGGCGGCCACGACGATCCGCAACGTCTTCGCCACCCTCGTGCCCGATGCCGAGGGCGCCGCGGCGGTGAAGCCGGGCGCGCAGGCGCCGTCCTGGTCCGGACAGCTCGGCAAGGTGCGGTTGACCGGCAGCTACGCCTACGGCGATGTTTACGGCGACCAGACCTCCTACCTGGCCACCTTCGCGTACGACGACAGCGAGGCGGGCGGTCCCGAACACGCCGTCGTCGCCCTGATCGATCACAACATCGGCATCGCCAAGGACGTCTTCGTGGGCGGGTCGGCCGAGCGGATCCTCGGGCAGGTGCGCGAGATGTGCGCCACCGACGAGCTGACCTGGTTCCGGGAGGAGGACCCGGGGCGGCTGCGCGCCGAGGTCGCCCGCCACCTCAGCATCACCGACGAGCTCGGCGATCTGCCGGGAGAGGGCTCGCTCGCCACCGACCGTGCGCTGGCCGGCGTCCGCCTCGCGCTGCTGCCGGCGCCCGCCCCGATCGTCCTGGAGGGCGAGCCGGAGCCGCTGTCGGACCAGGAGCGGACGACGCTCGTACGCGCGTTCCTCGCCTCTCCGTCGGCGGCCCGCTTCGGGCTCCACGACGTCGGCGAGGCCGACCTGCCGTCGTTGCACTTCTGCCTCAGTCTGGTGCTCGACCACTCGGCGAGCCTGCCCGACCCGGATCCGATGCGCTGGAGCCCGGCCGTGGCGGGGCTCTTCCTGCTCGACTGGGTGCACCGGCGCGCGGTCCTCGACATGGACGATGCCGCGATGCTGCCCCGCGTGGTGCGTGGGTGGGCCGCCTACGCGAGCCAGCGGCGTGGCCTGCCGGAGCAGGCGGCCGAGCAGACAGACACCGCGATCGAGGAGATGGTCCCCGAGTTCGTCCGGCTCTACACGACCGGTGAGCGGCGCAGCCCCGCCACCGCCGCGGTGGCGCAACTCATCGCCGACGGGGTGGACCCGAACGACCCGGCGGCGTTGGACGCCTGGATCGAGGCCAACCGCCAGCGCCTCTCGGACGAGCCGACCTGACCGGGCGCAGCTGACCGGGGCGAGTGACCGGGGACGGGCGTCAGGCCACGCAGAACTCGTTGCCCTCCGGGTCGGCCATCGTCACCCACGTCCGGGGACCGAGCCGGCCGTCCCAGAGGGTGCGTGCGCCGAGCCGGCTCAGTCGCTCGATCACCTCGGCCCGCTGCTCCTCGCCGACGTGGAGGTCGAGGTGGACGCGGTTCTTCGCCGTCTTCGCCTCGGTCACCGCCTGGAAGAGCACCCGCCCCTCCTGCCCCATCCCCGAGTATTCGTCGACGGGGGCGGCGGGGTCGCGGATGGCTGATGCGGCTCGCCACCTCAGTCGCCCGTCCATCGTGGTGACGTCGGCGTCGCCGACCACACCGCCGTCGAGCAGGTCGCGGATCATCGTGGAGTGGTCCTCGACCACGTAGCCGAGCGCCTCGGCCCAGAACGCGGCGAGCCGGTGCGGATCCTCGGCGTCGAACGCGAGCTTGTACTTCACAGCCATACCGGCACGCTAACCGTGCCCTGCGACAGTTTTCCGAGTACCGGGAGGCGACGCACGCGCCGCCTCCCGGTACCGGACTGCTGGTCAGCTCTCCAGTTCGTGGCTGTGGTCGTGCAGACCGCCGCCGCCCTGGGCGGGCGCGGTGGAGCCGCTGGCCGGACCGTTGGTCGGGGTCGTCACGCTGCGGGTGTCGAAGGCGTACGTGATGACGGCGTGCGCGACCGCGTCCGACATCTCCTCGATGGCCTGCCTGCTGATGTTGTCGATGGTGTCGCACGCCTGGTGGTAACAGGGGTCGTAGGCCACCCCGGCGGTGCCGCCGTAGGCAGCCGCCTCCTCGGCGGTCTTGACGCCCTCGGCCCCCGTGAAGAGGCCACCGGACGGGATGTCGACGCCGGCCGCGATGAAGGGTCCGTAGTCGCTGCGACCCGAGAACGGCGTCTCGGCGGACTTCAGCCCCTGCGAGGCGAAGTAGTTGTGGAAGAGCGCCTCGATCGCGCCCGAGCCCGCCGGACCGGGAGCGGAACCGGTGCCGGGCGGGAAGGCCGAGTTGTCACCGTCGTAGACGAAGCGCACGTAGTTGGGCGAGCCGACCATGTCGAAGTTGAGGTAGAGCGCGATCTTGTCGCGCTCCGCCTGCGGCAGGTTGGCGATGTAGTACGTGGAGCCGACGAGGCTGGCCTCCTCCGCGCCCCACAGCACGAAGCGGACCTTGTTCTTCGGCAGCGTCCAGCGCATCTTCTCGGCGATCTCCAGCAGTGCCCCACTGCCGCTGCCGTTGTCGTTGATGCCCGGCCCCTCGGCGACGGAGTCGAGGTGCGCACCGGCCATCACGACGTTGTTGGGGTTGCCCCACCGTGATTCGGCGAAGATGTTCTCGGTCCTGGCCATCCCGCGGAAGGTGTCGGCCTGCACCCGCAGGCTCAGACCGCCCGCCACCTGTGCGACCAGTTCCTGGCCGAGCGCCTGCGTGACGCCGACCGCGGCGATGTCGCGGGTGAAGGTGTTGCCGAGCGTGCCGTTGAGGTCCCCCGTGGTGTTGTTGTAGATCACGACGGCGGCGGCGCCCGCGTCCGCGGCGTTGCCGGCCTTCTGCCCGAAGGGACAGGAACCGCGGCTGATGACGACGACCGTGCCGGCGTTCGCCGCACCGAAGTCCGTCGGCGCGCATCCCAGGCCGTCACCGGTCGGCACGGTCGCCCGGGCGGTGACATCACCGCTGCCCGAGTAGCTCATGACCCGGTTGGGCAGGTCGGCGGCGGGTGCCGGGGAGACCCGCTGCAGCACCGACGGCGCCTTGGGGATGAAGGTCTGGAACTCGAACGGTTGCCGGGTCACGCGGTAGCCGGCACGGCGGAACACCTTTTCGGCGTAGTCCACCGACTGGTCGTATCCCGGGCTGCCGGAAACCCGCGTTCCCCCGTTCCGGTCGGCGATCTTCTGCAGTTCCTTCAGATGTCCGATAACGCCGTTGGCGGTCACCGCCTTGCGCAGCGCCCGGGAGCCGATGTCCCGGGGATGTGCCTGCGCGGGCGGCTGTGCCACCACGACCGCCACGGTTACCGCGGTCGCCATGGCCAGTAGACCTCGGCCCGACGTGCCAATGGATAGAGCCACGCTGCCCTCCCGTTCAAGTCGTCCGGGGTCTCCGGACCTTGATCGACGTCGGTCAGCATAGTCACCGGTCGCTGCCGCGTGAACGGGGAAAACGGCGGTCATGCCGGGGGCCGAACGCATCGAAGGACCCGCCCGTGGGGCTCTTGCCGGGCAGGCACCGTCCACGTCGGACGTCACGGCTCGGGCGGCGGCGGGACGCCGGGCGTCAGCGCCGGGCGTCAGCGCCGGGCGTCAGCGCCGGGCGTCAGCGCCGGGCGTGGCGGTGGCCGCCGTGGCGGCGGTGTTCGTACTGACGGTGCGTCGACTTGCGCTTCGCCGCCGGGTGCCGCTTGGCGGTCACCTGCGGCTTACGCGACGCGTTCACCTGGGCCTTGCGCGACGCGTTCACCTGGGCCTTACGCGACGCGTTCACCTGGGCCTTGCGCGACGCGTTCACCTGGGCCTTACGCGACGCGTTCACCTGCGGCTTACGCGACTTCGCCGGCGCCGGTGCGGTCCGCGTTGAACGCGCCGGCTTGGCCCGCTGCGGCGCCTTCTCGGAGCGACCGGAGGCGCCGCTCGGAGAAGCCGACCGGCTCGGCCGCCAGGGCGCGGACGGCACGGCGGGCGGACGTGAGAGCGACGGTGACGAACACGGCGGCGGTATGGTCGGCCGGCAGCGCCCGGAACCTCGACCGCACCCGTGGTCCGACTCGTCGGACGACGCGCCGGAGGGCCGCGGGCCCGGCCGGCCCGACTCCTGCGGTCGCTCCGCCGACCGCGCGCCGGCCCCGTCCGTCCACTGCTGCGCCGTCCCGACGGATGTCGCCTCGCCGGGGCGCTGCGCCGACAAGGGCGGTCGGGGTGCGGACGCCGTACGCCAGCGGCTCGAAGCCAGGGCGGCGATCGGGTCTCCGCCCCGCCCGCCGAACGGGGGCGGGAGCACCGACGGCGGCAGCGGTACGACGACCGGGCCGTCCGACGGCTGCGGAATGAACGGTGTCGCGCCGCCGGGCAGGGCGGTGTCGCTGATGGTCGACGATCCGGCGCTGATCGCGGCCAGCACCGGCAGAGAGGTCATGACCACGAGCACGGAGACGATGAACGCGTAGCGACGGGTCGGGCCGGCCAGGCCATCGTCGGCGCGGTGCGCGCCGGCCGTCTGCCAGTAAGACCCGTGGCCGCCGTCGGATTCCCGGTGACGGGCCGATGTCGAGGCTAAGGGATCGTCCCCGTGGTCCGGCACGGTTGGAACTCCTCGTCGTCACGCAACATCCACCGGAAGGGCGCGAGCAAGTCGGCCCATCCGACTGTTGCAGGTCCGACCAACAGAGTGACGTAGTAACGCACAGTTGGCTAGTCATAAACAGCGTGTCATCGCGACAAGTTTCTGTCGCCCTCTGATCATACCAACTCAAATAGGTACATGTGCCGCAAAGACGGCAACGATTCCGACGGTGATCGAGGCCGCACTGTGGGCGGGCTCACCTCCTCTGCGAATATGGACCTGACGGCAACGCAGCCGTGGCCTCCCGCTTCACCAGCGGAAGCCGCGGGGCGGGGTCGGTGCTCCCGGACCGGATTCCGCCAGAACCCGGTCCACGCCGCGCGGCAACCCCCACCCGGGCTAGGCGTGGCAGAAGAGAGCCCGGTCCGGCACAAGCCGGCGGGCGCGGAGAGTTGCGTGGTCGGGACACCCCCGGGGCCGACGCACACATGACAGGGAGAGACGGATGGCGAAGGGCGACCGCGGGACCACCACCCGCGGCAGGCAGACCACAGCCCGGCCACGGCGGTCGGGAGCGGCGGGCGCCGCCGAGCCGGAACTGGTTCAGTTACTCACCCCGGACGGCGAGCGGGTCGAGAAGGTGACCGGCCCCGACGGGACCGAATACACCGTCGACTTCACGGACGAGGAATACCGCGGCCTCTACCGTGACCTCGTCATGGTGCGGAAACTGGACGCCGAGGCGACCGCGCTGCAGCGCCAGGGAGAACTGGGCATCTGGGCCAGCCTGCTCGGGCAGGAGGCCGCCCAGGTCGGTTCCGGCCGCGCCCTGCGCACGCAGGACATGGCGTTCCCCACCTACCGCGAGCACGGCGTGCTCTACTGCCGTGGCATCGACCCGATCATGCCGTTGGGTCTCTTCCGCGGGGTCGACCAGGGTGGCTGGGACCCCAACGAGTTCAAGTTCGGCACCTACACGATCGTGATCGGTGCCCAGACGCTGCACGCGACCGGCTACGCCATGGGCATCACGATGGACGGCAAGACCGGCGGCGACGACGGCGAGGCGGTCATCGCCTACTTCGGCGACGGCGCCACCTCACAGGGCGATGTCAACGAGGCCTTCGTCTGGGCCGGCGTCTTCAACGCCCCGATGGTTTTCTTCTGCCAGAACAACCAGTACGCCATCTCCGAGCCGCTGGAGCGGCAGACCCGCATCCCGCTCTACCGGCGCGCGGACGGGTTCGGCTTCCCGGGGATCCGGGTCGACGGCAACGACGTCCTCGCCACGTACGCGGTCACCCGCGCCGCGCTCGACAACGCGCGGCACGGTCAGGGCCCGACCCTGATCGAGGCCTACACCTACCGGATGGGCGCACACACCACATCGGACGACCCGACCCGCTACCGCATCGCCAGCGAGGTGGAGGCGTGGCAGGCCAAGGACCCGATCGCCCGAGTGCGGGCATTCGTGGAGAAGCAGCAGATCGCGGACGCGGACTTCTTCGCCGAGATCGACGAGGAGGCCCGGCGGGAGGCGGTGCGCCTGCGCGAACGCGTGCTGGCCATGCCCGACCCGGAGCCGGTGACGCTCTTCGACCACGTGTACGCCAACGGGTCGCCGCTGCTCGACTCGCAGCGCGAGCAGTTCAGCCGTTACATGGAGTCGTTCGAGGGGAGCGCCCACTGATGGCCACCGAGACTCTCACCCTGGGCAAGGCCCTCAACACCGGCCTGCGCCGCGCGCTCGAGAACGACCCCAAGGTCATCATCATGGGCGAGGACGTCGGCAAGCTCGGCGGCGTCTTCCGGATCACCGACGGACTGCAGAAGGACTTCGGCGACAACCGGATCATCGACACCCCGCTGGCGGAGTCCGGCATCATCGGCACGGCGGTCGGCCTCGCCATCCGCGGCTACCGGCCGATCTGCGAGATCCAGTTCGACGGCTTCGTCTACCCCGCGTACGACCAGATCGTGTCGCAGGTGGCGAAGATGCACTACCGCTCGCAGGGCAAGGTGAAGCTGCCGATCGTCATCCGGATCCCGTTCGGCGGCGGTATCGGCGCGGTCGAGCACCACTCCGAATCCCCTGAGGCCTACTTCGCGCACACCGCGGGGCTGAAGGTCGTTTCCTGCGCCTCGCCGCAGGACGCCTACACGATGATCCAGCAGGCGGTCGCGTCCGACGATCCGATCGTGTTCATGGAGCCGAAGCGGCGCTACTGGGAAAAGGGCGAAGTCGATCTCGACGCCCCGCTCACGTCGGCGTACCCCCTGCACAGCTCCCGGGTGGTCCGGCCCGGCCGGGACGTGACCGTGCTGGCGTACGGGCCGATGGTGCGCACCACGCTCGACGCCGCGACCGCCGCGGCCGAGGACGGACGCGAGCTGGAGGTCATCGACCTGCGCTCGCTCTCCCCGCTCGACCTCGGTGTGGTCTACGAGTCGGTGCGCCGCACCGGGCGCTGCGTCGTGGTGCACGAGGCGCCGTCCAATCTGGGCATGGGCTCGGAGGTGGCTGCCCGGGTGACCGAGGAGTGCTTCTACTCCCTCGAGTCCCCCGTGCTGCGGGTGACCGGCTTCGACACCCCGTACCCGGCGGCGCGCGTCGAGGAGGAGTACCTGCCGGACCTGGACCGGGTGCTGGACGCCGTCGACCGTTCGTTCGGGTGGTGACCGCGATGTCGCGGATCAAGGAGTTCAACCTGCCCGACCTCGGGGAGGGGCTCACCGAGGGCGAGATTCTCGCCTGGCTGGTGAAGGTGGGCGACACGATCGAGCTCAATCAGCCGATCGTCGAGGTCGAGACCGCGAAGGCGGCGGTGGAGATCCCGGCGAAGTGGGCCGGCCAGGTGCACGCGATCTTCCATCAGGCGGGCACCACGGTCGAGGTGGGCAGCGCCATCATCGCGATCGACACGCAGCCGGGCGCGGGCCCGGTTGAGCCGCAGGCCGACCTGCCGGCGCCGTCGGCGGCGTCGCTCGCCGCGGTGGAGGTGGCGCCGGCCGAGGGCGCCGTCGAGCCCGGTCTGATCGGTGGACCGGCGCCGGGTGGCCGCACCGCGGTGCTGGTCGGGTACGGCCCGCGGACGACTGCGGCCAAGCGCCGGCCCCGCAAGACCGACGCAACGCCGGCGGCTCCCGTCGATCGTGCGGTTGTGGCGCCTCCCAAGCCCGCAGATATGCCCACAGTCACGGCACCACGACTGCACGATCGCGGGACCCGCGCGGGCGGAGTGGTGCTGGCGAAGCCGCCGGTACGCAAGCTCGCCAAGGACCTGGGCGTCGACCTCACCGCGCTGACCGGGACGGGTCCGCTCGGCTCGATCACGCGGGACGACGTACAGCTGGCGGCGGCGGGCGCGGTCACGGCGCCCGAGCCGGCCCGCGCGACGGTGACCACGACGGCACCGTCCTTCGGTGCCGATCGTGAGCAGCGCATCCCGGTCAAGGGGGTACGCAAGCTCACCGCGGCGAACATGGTGGCCTCGGCGTTCAGCGCGCCGCATGTCACCGAGTTCCTCACGGTCGACGTGACCCGGTCCATGAAGGCGCTCGACCGGCTCCGGGCTCTGCCGGAGTGGCGGGAGGTGCGGGTCTCCCCGCTGCTGCTCGTCGCGAAGGCCGTGCTGCTCGCCGTCCGCCGGCACCCGATGGTCAACTCGACCTGGGCGGGCGACGAGATCGTCGTCAAGGAGTACGTGAACCTCGGCATCGCGGCGGCCACGGAGCGGGGGCTGATCGTGCCGAACATCAAGGACGCGGGTCGGTTGTCGCTGCGCGAGCTGGCCGACGCGATGACGGGCCTGGTGCAGACGGCGAAGACGGGACGGACCGCGCCGGCGGACATGTCGGGCGGCACGCTGACGATCACCAACGTCGGGGTCTTCGGCGTCGACACCGGCACGCCGATCCTGCCGCCGGGCGAGTCGGCGATCCTGGCCTTCGGGGCCGTACGCGAGATGCCGTGGGTGCACAAGGGCAAGATCCGGGTACGGCGGGTGACGACGCTGGGTCTGTCGTTCGACCACCGGATCATCGACGGCGAGCTGGGCTCGAAGTTCCTGCGCGATGTCGGCGCGTTCCTGGCCGATCCGGAGGCGACGCTGCTCGCCTGGACCTGATCACCGCTACTGGCAACGCCTGGCCGGCGTGCCCCGGACACCTCCGGGACACGCCGGCCTTGTCGTTTCCACCCACTGGAGTCACCCGGTAGAGCGACAGAAACGTCGGCTCAACCCCAGGCGCGGCTTTAAATTATTCAGTTCGTGGCTCAGCTCACCTAATAATCGATGGCACGGTGCGGTCCCGCTGCGGTCTAATGGATACAGACGACGACGGACCAACAACCGAATAAGCCCAAGGAGCACGCCATGAGCACCATGATCGACCGATTCCGCACCCGCCGGGACGCCACCCGCCGCGCACGGGCCATCGAGCGCGCGCTGCGTTCCGCCACCTCGCCGGCCGTGCGCAACGAGATCCTCGTGATCGCGCAGCGCTACTACGGCTGACGCCGGCACCGCCGCCAGGGCCGGGGACACCACCCCGCCGCGACCTGGCGGCACTCAGACAACTACTCCTCCTCCAGATCGATGACCCGTCCGGGCTGCCACCCGGGCGGGTCATCGGCATTTCGTGACGGCTGACACCGGGATTCCTCCCCGCAGGCGCGACCGGTACGGTTGGCGTCGGTCGCCATCCGGTCTCCCCCCCGACCAGAGTGGATCGAGCTTCCTCGACGGCACAGGGGCGTCCGGACGGTGACCCGCTGCCCGGACGGATCGGTCGTCGACCGGATACGTTCGGGGAGCGCGCACGGCCGATTCGCCGGCGTCGCTGGCAACCAGGCCAGGTACGCCGAGCGAAGCGGCACGGCTACACATGTCATGGAGGAGGCGCACATGACGTCCGAGGGCCTGCAGCACCCGGGTCAGGAGCCGGACGAGACCGCGCCGGGCAACGGCGGAGCGCCGCACGGCGGCCCGGCCACCCGCGCCGCGGAGCAGGTACGTCCGCAGGGCGACGAAGGCCCGGCGACGACCTCCGGCGGTTGGGCGACGACCCCGGCGCCGACCGGCTGGGAACCTGCGCCACCCGCGGTCGTCCGATCGGCCCCGGTCACGCCGTGGCCGGCACCCACGGGCGGGTTCACCCCGGCCGATGGCGAGTCGTCGCCGGTCGCACCCACCAGCCCCGGCTTCCCGCCCGACTGGGCCGCCTCACCGGTGCCCTACCCGCCCGCGCCCGCGTCTGCGGCGCCGTCGACCCCGACGCAGCCGACCTCCGCGCAGCCGGCCACCCCGCCCTCGGCCGCCGAGCCTCCGTACGGCACCCCCACCGACACCGAACGCCCGTCGTACGGCACCGCCACGGACAGTTCCGCTGGCGAGGGCGCGTCGTCTGCCGGATCGAGCGGCACGTCCGGACGGCAGAACCCGTGGGCAGCCGTCGCCGCCGATCAGGAGCCCTGGTCGGCCAGCGAGGCGTGGGGCACCGCGCAGTCCACGCCGCGGTCACGACCGGACGACTCCGCGTTCCCGCCCCCCATCGACGAGGCGACCACCGTCCCCGCGTCCCACGAGGGAATGGGCACGCAACCGCCCCCGCGGGACACCGGATCGGAGCTACCGCAGCGGAAGCGCGCTCAGTTCGAGCGTCCCGCGCAAGAGCCGAGCAGCGCCACTTGGCCCGAGGCGGCGCGCCCCGAGCCGGGCGGGCCGGAGGCCGTGCGTTCGGAATACGTGCGACCGGAGCCCGTGCGATCGGAGCCGGTACGCCCCGAGCCCGTGCGTTCGGAGCCCGTGCGTCCCCAACCGACAGCGGCCGATGCCGCGCAGGAAGGGTCGGGCGGCTACCAGGCGGCGCAGTCCGACGGCTCACGTTTCGACGCTCCGCGCGGGGACGCGGCAGGCACCGCGCCGACGTGGGATGAGCCCGCCGCCGCGCCCGGCTGGGACGAGCCGGCCGCCGCAGCCCCCACCTGGAATGAAGCGGCACGCCCCGAGCCGCGGCAGGAGGCCTCACGGCCCGAGCCGACCGGATATGAGGCATCACGGCCCGAGCCGAGCGGATATGAGGCATCACGGCCCGAGCCGAGCGGATATGAGGCATCACGGCCCGAGCCGAGCGGATATGAGCCGCCTCCGGCGGTACCGTTCGCGGGGACCCCGCTGCCCCTGCCACCCCAGGAGGTACGCGTCCCCGGCGCCGCCCTCGCCGCGTCTCCGCCCGACGATTTCGAGCCGGCCTACTCGCCTCGCCCGGCCACCGAAGCCCCCTACCGGGCCACAGCCGCCCCGCAGACCTTCAGGTCGGCCGCCCCGGAACCGCAGGACCAGGGCATGGCCGCGGAGCAGGCATGGGCTCCGCAGTCCCCCGCCGCCGAGCGTCCCGGATTCGATCCGGCGCACAGCAGCGCGTCCGTCGGTCAGCCCGTGCCGCATCCGCGCGACGCGGTCGAGCCGCAGGCGGCGGTTCCGGTGTCGCCGGCCGCAGAGCCCGCCCGGCCCGCCTCGGCATCCCGTGCGGTCTCCGCCAGCGCGTCCGTCCCCGTCGCGAGTCGCGTCACGCCCCCCGGCGACGAATCGGCCCTGCCGACCGCCATGCCGAGCCCGCAACCGCGGGTCTACGGCCGGCCAGCGGTGTCGGAGCGCTCCGAGGAGGAGTCGCAGTCCGGCTATGCGCCGCCGAGCACACCGCCGGCCTTCGGCAATCCCGGTCAGCGGCCGGTGTCGGGATCGGCTCGCGTCGCGCCTCCCCCGGCTGCTGTGCCCGCCCCGGCGGCGCCGGCGTTCGATCCGGTGGTGCACGGGCCGCGTTCGTACGATCCGCCGTACGCCGATCTGATCGACTCGGTCAGGCCGACCAGTCCCCCGGCCGGGTTCACCCGGCCCGGCGCTTCCGGCGACCGGGACCCCTCCGGACGCGGCGGCTACGACGCGCCGTTCCAGACCGCGCCGGCCGGCCCGATCCACCCGTCCCGCCCGACGGGGTCCGAGGCGCCCTCGTGGCCGGCGGAGGACCAGGACCAGGGCCGGTTCGATTCCTTCAAGCAGGAGGCCGAGCCGAAGGAGGAACCCAAGGCGGAGCCGGTGCCGCAGGTGCGCAATGGTCGGGTTCTGCTCGCCGTGCTCGCCGTGGCGGTGCTGCTGCTGGTCGTCCCGCTGGGCATCGTCTGGCTGGTCACGCAGCCCGCCGACGGGGGGTTCAACCCGAAGGTCGGAGACTGCGTCCAGCAGGCCGGCCAGAATGCCAAGCCCGTCGACTGTGCCTCGCAGGGCGCGTACAGCATCGTCTCGAAGGTGGACACCAAGGAGCAGTGCCCGGATCCGGGACAGCCCCACGTCATCGTGGAGGGCAACGGTAAGGACCAGGTGCTCTGCCTGAAGGACGCGGCCGCCGGGTAACCGACGGCGGCGCAACCGTGTCAGGCAGGATTACCGACATGACGGATATCCGCACCGCCCGCGTTCGGGCGCCCGAGCTTCGTGGCCGAGGCTGGCTGAACACGGGCGGACGCGAGCTGCACCTCGCCGACCTGCGCGGCAAGATCGTTCTGTTGGACTTCTGGACCTTCTGCTGCGTGAACTGCCTCCACGTGCTCGACGAGTTGCGGCCGTTGGAGGAGGAGTTCGGCGACGTGCTCGTCGTGATCGGCGTGCACTCGCCGAAGTTCGAGCACGAGCGGGATCCGGCCGCCGTGGCGGCGGCGGTCGAGCGCTACGGCGTGGCGCATCCGGTGCTGGACGACCCGGAACTGCAGATGTGGCAGCAGTACGCGGCGAAGGCGTGGCCCACGCTGTCGGTGGTCGACCCGGAGGGCTACGTGGTCGCCTCGATGGCGGGCGAGGGCCACGCCGACGGCCTCGCGCGGCTCATCACGGAGTTGATCGCGGCGCACGAGGCGAAGGGGACCCTGCACCGGGGCGAGGGGCCCTACGTCCCGCCGGCCGGGGCGGAGACCGCGCTGCGCTTCCCCGGCAAGGCCGTGCGACTCGACAACGGCGGCTTCCTGGTCACCGACTCGGCCCGGCACTCCCTGGTCGAGCTGGGTTCGGACGGCGAGACGGTGGTGCGCCGGATCGGCTCCGGCGCGCGGGGTCGGGCGGACGGTCCACCGCACCAGGCGGGCTTCTCCGAGCCGCAGGGACTCTGCCTGCTGCCGCGGCAGACCGCCGAGATCGCCGGTTACGACGTGATCGTCGCCGACACCGTCAACCACCTGCTGCGGGGCGTACGCCTCGCAACCGGCGACGTGATCACGGTCGCCGGTACGGGCCGGCAGTGGCGCTCCACGGTCGACAACCACCCGCACGACGCGGTCTCGATCGACCTCTCCTCCCCCTGGGATGTCGCGTGGTACGACGACCGGGTCATCGTCGCCATGGCCGGCATCCATCAGCTCTGGTGGTTTGATCCGGTGAAGCGCACCACCGGCGTGTACGCGGGCACGACGGTTGAGGCGCTGCGCGACGGACCGTTGCCGGACGTGTGGATGGCGCAGCCCTCGGGGCTTTCGGCATCGGCGGACGGTCGGCGGCTCTGGGTCGCGGACAGCGAGACCAGCGCGCTGCGGTTCGTCGAGGAAGGCGCGCTCCACACCGCGGTCGGTCAGGGCCTGTTCGACTTCGGCCACGTGGACGGTCCGGCGGCGGAGGCGCTGTTGCAGCACCCGTTGGGGGTCTGCGCGCTGCCGGACGGATCGGTGCTGGTCGCCGACACCTACAACGGGGCGGTACGCCGGTTCGACCCGGTGACCAATGCGGTCTCCACCGTTGCGGACGGGTTGGCCGAGCCGAGTGACCTGGTGCTCAGTCAGGAGGGCGACGTGCTCGTGGTCGAGTCGGCCGCGCACCGGCTGACCCGGCTCGCGCCGGGCGCGCTCTCGGCGGCGGGCGCGACCACGGTGGCCGGGGAGCGGCACCGCACGGAGCGTCCACCGACGGAGCTCACCGCCGGCGAGGTGGCATTGCAGATCATCTTCACGCCGGCCCCCGGGCAGAAGCTGGACGACTCGTTCGGCCCCTCGACGCGGTTGGAGGTGTCGGCCTCGCCGCCGGAGCTTCTGAGCGAGGGAGCGGGGTCGACGACCGACCTGGTGCGTCGGCTCGTCATCAACCCGGCGGTGCCCGAGGGAGTGCTGCAGGTGGTGGCTCAGGCCGCGACGTGTGACGCCGACATCGAGCACGCGGCCTGCCACCTGACCCGTCAGGACTGGGGTGTCCCGGTCCGCGTCACCGAAGCGGGCACCGCGCGCCTACCCCTGATCCTGCGCGGCCTGGACACCTGACACCCCGCACCCCACCGCACCGCTTGCGCCGCCCGCCCCGCCCACGCCGCCCGCCTCCGGAAGATCGCGCTACTGCGCGGATGTGGTGGCCTCGCGCGACGAGGAAGGCAGTACATACCGGAAGCAGCGCGGTCTTGCCGCAGGTTCGGGGACGCGCGGGTCGCTCAGCTGAACGGTGCGGGATCCAGACCAGCGTCGGCGAGCGCCGCGCGGACCTGCCGGGCAAGGGTGACCGCGTCGGGGGTGTCGCCGTGCACGCAGATCGACTCGACGCGGCAGGGGATCACCCCACCGTCGACTGGGACGACCTCGCCGTCGACCGCCATGCGTACCGCGCGCCGGGCGACCTCGTCGGGGTCGGCGACCAGCGCGCCCGGCGTCGAGCGGGGCACCAGCCGGCCGTCGGGCAGGTAGCCACGGTCGGCGAAGCCCTCGCCGACGGCGCGCAGTCCTGCGCCGACGGTGAGCCGCGCGAGGACCGAGCCGGGCTGAGAGAGCACCGGCAGGGAACGGTCGTAGTCGGCGACCGCGGCCACCACGGCGGACGCCTGGAGCTCGTCGGTGGCGGCGGTGTTGTAGAGGGCGCCGTGCGGCTTGACGTACCGCACGCGGGTGCCGGCCACGCGGCAGAAGCCGTCCAACGCCGCGAGTTGATAGAGCACGTCGTCGCGGAGCACGTCGAAGGCGTACTCGATGTGACGCCGGCCGAATCCGGCCAGGTCGCGGTAGCCGACCTGGGCGCCGACGGCGACGCCGCGCTCGGCGGCGTCGGCGCAGATCCGTCGCATCGTGGTCGGGTCGCCGGCGTGGAAGCCGCAGGCGACGTTCGCCGAGGTGATGACGTCGAGTAGCGCGGCGTCGTCGCCGAGCTGCCAGATGCCGAAGCCTTCGCCGAGGTCAGCGTTGAGGTCCATGTAATCGCACGGTAGTCCCCGCGACGGCGGCGGACCGCCGGGCGGAGCGGCGGCGCAGCTACCGGGGTCGGTCGTGAGCCGGCTCACTACCCACGGGTAACCTACGGTGCCGTAACCTAGGGGGGTGACGACTGAAGCCCCCCTTCGACTGAAGCCTGTCGACATCGGCAAGCCCCGAATGCGCGGCTGGCTGCACACGTACGCGTTCTTCGTCGCCCTGGTGAGCGGCATCGTGCTCTGCTCCCTGGCGGCCACCCGACCCGGCCTCGCGCCATTGATCAGCTGTCTCGTCTACAGCCTCACGGTCTGCGGCCTCTTCGGCACGAGCGCGCTCTATCACCGTCGCGTGTGGTCGGAGCGCGGCTATCAGATCATGCGCCGGCTCGACCACTCCATGATCTTCGTGTTCATCGCCGGCACCTACACACCCTTCTGCCTGCTGCTCCTCCCCGAGGACAACGCCACCATCCTGCTGACGCTGGTCTGGTTCGGTGCGCTCGGCGGGGTGGCGATGAAGCTGATCTGGCCGCATCTGCCCCGATGGGCGAGCGCTCCGCTCTACATCGCGCTGGGCTGGGTCGCGGTCGCCGTACTGCCGGACATCCTGCATCGCGGCGGGGTCACCGCGCTGGTCCTGCTCATCGTCGGCGGTCTCGCCTACAGCGTCGGCGCCGTCTTCTACGCGCTGCGCCGCCCCAACCCGTGGCCCACCGTCTTCGGGCACCACGAGTTCTTCCACGCCTGCACGCTCGTGGCGGCGCTCTGCCACCACATCGTCGTCTATTTCGCCCTCTACGCCTGACCCCGTCGCTCCGCGGAGCAACGGGGCGGGGACGGCGACCGGCGCGAACCGCTGAAAGCGGTCCGCGCCGGGACGACGGTTGGTCGGGTCAGACGGGGTTACCCGGGCGCCGGACCTCCCGGTACTCCTCGACCACCCGGTCCGTCTCAACCGGGGTGGCCACGCGGTGTTCCTCCACGGGCGCCCGGGTGACGACGGTGCGGCGCCGGCTCTGCCAGAACCACACGGTCAGGATCAGACCGAAGAGGCCGGCGAGCATGAGCACCCAGCCGACCACATGTACGTCGATGAAGCCCAGGTTCGCATCGACCGCGAAGGCCAGGATCGCGCCCAGGGCGAGCAGGAAAATGCTCCCACCGATGCCCATTTTGTCCCTCCTTGGCTATCGGCTGGCGTCTTCTGCCAGCCCTGGCCGCTCACGAGGTTGCGGCGGGTTTTGAGTTACCCACGTGCTTCGACTCTCAATCAGGCAAGCTGGGCGTATGTCGGATCGCACCATCGTGCTGTTACGGCACGCGAAGGCCGAGAATCCCGACGGCCTCGCCGATGTGGACCGCCCGCTCACCGCGCGGGGGCACGCGGACGCCGCCGCGGCGGGCGCCTGGCTCGCGCACAGCGGCCACCTGCCGGACCTGGTGATCTGCTCACCCGCGAAGCGGACTCGGCAGACCTGGCACGGGGTCGCGTTGGCCCTGGCCGAGGCGACGGCTCCGGCGGCACGCCTGGATCGCGCCGAGTCCTCGGTCGCCGCCGGGGCCTCGCCGGAGACCACGCGGTCCACGTCGGCACCCGTGGTCCGGTACGAGGACACGGTCTACACGGGCGGCGCCGAGGAGTTGCTGGCTCTTGTGCGCGAAGCGGATGAGCCCGTCTCCGCGATCCTGCTCATCGGTCACAACCCGGCGATCTCCGAGCTCTCCGCGCTGCTCGATCCGGCGCTGACGGAAGACTCCGACGGATTGCGCACGAGCAGTGTGGCCGTTCACCGTTTAACCGGCTCGTGGCGGGAATGCGCTCCTGGTGCCGCATCACTCCTCGCCGCGCACACCGCCCGCGCGCCGCACTGACGCCGCTGAGCGGCCGGACCGGACCGACACCTCGGGCCGGACCGACACCTCGGGCCGGTGCGTCGCGCCACGGATGCGACACCGGGGGTGCGACACGAAAAGGCCCCGGCGGGCCGTAACGGCCGACCGGGGCGGGAGGTGCCCGTCTAGCAGGGCGGTGATGGAGGCTCGGCCGGAGGTGGACAGACCTGAGCCGGGTGGGACAACTTGTTCTCCTCCACGATCACGGTGCGGGCCCGGCGGCGCCGGTCGTTCCAGAACCAGAGCACGGAGAGGACAATGGTGGCGCCGGCCAAGATCAACACCCAACCGACCGCGTGCACATCGAGCCACCAGACATCCGCGCGGACGGCAAACGCCAGGATCGCGCCCAGGGCGATAAGAAAAATTCCACTACCGATGCCCATCTCGTTGCACTCCTTGTCGCAGTCGCTCCAAGTTGTGCGTTCCCTATAACGCCTACCCTCGGCCTATGGGGTCAAACGGCGGGCGGCGCCGGGCAGACAGCGGGGCGGCCGGCGAGCAGATGCTCGCCGGCCGCCCCGTAAACCCACCGCGGCAGTTCGGTGGGATCAGAACGCGTCTTCGGAAAGCTCCATCAGGTCCAGGTTGGTGGACTCGATGATCCGGCGGTCGGAGCCGATACGCGGCAGCACCTCGTGGGCGAAGAACCGCGCGGCCGCGATCTTGCCCTCGTAGAACCTGCGGTCGGTGGCCGAGACCTCGCCGCCCAGCGCCCGCAACGCCACGTCCGCCTGCCGCTGGAGCAGCCAGGCGACGACCAGGTCGCCGACGGCGAGCAGCAGCCGACGGCTGCTGAGACCGACCTTGTAGAGCGAGCGCTGCTCGCCGGCCTGCGCCTCGCCGAGCCACCCGGTCATGATGCCGAGGATGTTCTGGACCTCGGCGAGCGCCTTGCCGAGCGCCGCCCGCTCTACCTTGAGCTGTCCGTTTCCACCCTCGGACTCGATGAACGCCTGGATCTCTCCGGCGATGTTCATCAGTGCCTTTCCGCCGTCCTTCACGACCTTCCGGAAGAACAGGTCGAGGCTCTGGATCGCGGTGGTGCCCTCATACAGGGTGTCGATCTTGGCGTCGCGGACGTACTGCTCGAGCGGGTAGTCCTGCAGGAAGCCGGAGCCGCCGAAGGTCTGCAGCGACTCGGCGCCGAGCAGTTCGTACGCCCGCTCGGAGCCGACGCCCTTGACCAGCGGGAGAAGCAGATCGTTCACCCGCTTGGCCAGCTTGGTGCCCTTCTCGTCACCCGCGGCCTCGGCGATGGCGACCTTGTCCTGCCAGCTCGCCGTGTAGCAGACCAGCGCGCGTAGACCCTCGGAGTACGCCTTCTGCAGCATCAGCGAGCGGCGCACGTCCGGGTGGTCGGTGATCGTGACCCGCGGCGCGGTCTTGTCGGTCGACCGCAGCAGGTCGGCGCCCTGGACGCGGTTCTTGGCGTACTCCAGCGCGTTCAGGTAGCCGGTGGAGAGGGTCGCGATCGCCTTGGTGCCGACCATCATCCGGGCGTACTCAATGATCATGAACATCTGCCGGATGCCGTCGTGTACGTCGCCCAGCAGCCAGCCCTTGGCCGGCACGCCGTGCTCGCCGAACGTCACCTCGCAGGTGTTCGAGACCTTGATGCCCATCTTGTGCTCGACGTTGGTGACGAACGCGCCGTTGCGCTCGCCCAGCTCGCCGGTCTCCTCGTCGAAGTGGAACTTCGGCACGACGAAGAGCGAGAGCCCCTTGGTGCCCGGGCCGCCGGCGCCCTCGACGCCGACCGGACGGGCCAGCACATAGTGGACGATGTTGTCCGAGAGGTCGTGCTCACCCGAGGTGATGAAGCGCTTCACGCCCTCGATGTGGTACGAGCCGTCCGGCTGCGGGATCGCGCGCGTCCGACCGGCGCCCACGTCCGAGCCCGCGTCGGGCTCGGTGAGGACCATGGTCGAGCCCCACTGCTTGTCGATGAAGAGCTTCGCCCACTTCTTCTGCTGCTCGGTGCCCTCGACGTGCAGCACGTGCGCGAAGGACGGGCCGGAGGCGTACATCCAGATCGGCGCGTTCGAGCCGAGAACCAGCTCGGCGAGGGACCACCACAGCGCGCGCGGGGCGTTCGTGCCACCGAGCTCCTCCGGCAGGTCCATCCGCCAGAACTCGGCGTCCATGAACGCCTTGTACGACTTCTTGAACGACTCCGGCAGCGGTGCGGTGTGCGTCGCCGGGTCGAAGACCGGCGGGTTGCGGTCGCTGTCGACGTAGCTGGCGGCGAGGTCCTCGCGCGCGAGCCGATCGACTTCGGCCAGGATGTCCCGCGCCGTGTCGACGTCGAGATCGGAGTACGGCCCGTGGCCGAACGCCTGGTCGGCACCGAAGACCTCGAAGAGGTTGAACTCAAGGTCACGGAGATTGCTCTTGTAGTGGCTCATGCGCTGCGCCCCCGCTTCCGGGCAAGTGTTACCGGTCAGTAACGTCACTATATTACTGGCGGGTAGGTGCGACAAGTCGCCTCTTGGAAGTGACCACAACCACAACCCGCGCGTCGTTCACTCTTCGGCATGGCCTCGCCGGTTTAGCAGGGAATCAGACTGGATATTGGCGTCCCACCAACGCACTACTGCGAATAACCGCAGGTCAAAGGGGAGGCCACCATGGTTGCGAAGATTCTGGACGCGCTCTTCGAGCCGACACGCCGCTACATCGGCCGCCACCGCGCGCCCGAATCGTCCCGTCCGGCCGCGCCTGCCGCCGCCACCCGAGTCGCCTGAGCCCTCGGCTCAGCTCTCTACGGCGCCGACTTCCCAGCTCGGGACGGCACCGGTCGTGACCGGGCGGGGCCCGGAGTATTCCATCAGCACGAGAGCGATGTCGTCGTCCAGCCGGCCGTAGACCCACTCGACCAACGCCGTCTCCAGTGAGGCGAGCCCATCACCGACGGTGCCGTGCCCCAGCAGGCGCCAGGCGCGATCGGCGGTCGGGAAGAACTCGCCCTCCCGGCGGGCCTCGCCGAGCCCATCCGTGAAGAGCAGCAGGCGGTCGCCCGGCTCGAGCCGCTCCACTCGGGGGCGGACCACGGGCATGAAGCCCAGCGGCGGGGCCGGGGCCGGAGGTTCCAGGGGAATCACCTGACCCCGTCGGAGCAGCAGCGGCGCGGGATGACCGCAGTTGACGATGGTCAGGGTGCCGCCCCGCTCCTCCACCAACGCGGCGGTGACGAAGTCCTCGTCGCCGACGCTGCGGGCCACCGCCCGGTCGAGGTCGGCCACGATGGCGCGCAGATCGGCCCGCTCGTAGGCGACGTGCCGGTACGAACCGAGCACGATGCTCGCCAGCCGCACCGCGTCCAACCCCTTGCCGCGCACGTCACCGATAATCATCCGCACGCCGTACGGGGTGTCCAGCGCCTCGTAGAGATCGCCGCCGATGTCGGCCGCGGCGGTCGCCGAGATGTAGCGGCCGGCGACCGCGAGGGTGCCGACCTGCGGGCCGAGCGGACGCAGCACCGCCTGTTGGGCGACCGAGGCGAGTTTGGAGAGTTCGGCGATCCGCTCGGCCTGCCGCTGCCGTATCGCGGCTACCGCGCCGGCGAGCCCGGTGGCCAACCCGATGCCGATGACGTTGATCGCGGTGGCGATGGAGACCATCTGCCCGGTCAACGCGAACGCCCCACCGACAATCGTGGCCACGGCCCCGACGCCGAGCACCACCCGCCAGCTGGCGAACGCCGCGGCGAGGAACGGCGCGGCGGCGACCAGCCCCACATAGTTGGTGCCGGACCCGTCCGCGAGTTCAACGGCGGAGACGAGCGCGAGCAGCACGAGGGCCGCGCCGATGCCGGCGCGGGATCCTGAGCTCATCGGGCGGCGGCCCGTCGGGATTATGTGCATGGCTACGCGGAACAGCATGCCTGATCCAAGGGCGGGACTGAACGAAGTTGACCCGTCGGCCGATCCCGATTTGGCCACCCGGTGCCTCGCAAAAGATCAACATCTGCGGGTGCCGGTCGGCCGGCCGAGCGCCCTGACTGATCAGTCAGTTTGATTGGTCGGTGGCAATCACTTGCCGAGCACCTCGTACTTCACCGTCAACTCGCCCATCCCCAGCGACGCGATGGCCCGGAACGCGGCCCGCGACAGGTCGATGCAGCGGCCGCTGACGAACGGGCCCCGGTCGTTGATCCGCACGACGACCGACTTGCCGTTGCCGGGGTTCGTCACCCGTACCCGGGTGTTGAACGCCAGGGTCTTGTGCGCGGCGGTCAGCGCTTCCGGGTCGAACTGCTCGCCGTTGGCGGTGGCCTGCCCTTCGTCGTAATAGGAGGCGCCGCAGGTGCCGCTCGTGACGGCGCCGGCCGCGGGCTTGGGGGCCGCCGGCGCGGGGGCCGCGCTACGGGTGTTGTTCCGCGACGCCCGGGCGGGAGTCCGGCTGGGGCGGGGGCTCGCGGTCGCGGCGGCGGCGTCCGCCCGGGTCGGGCTGGGGCTCGCGGCGGTCGGGCTCGCGGCGGTCGGACTCGGCGACGCCGGGGCAGGCGTACTGCTCGGCGAAGACTCGGCGGTCGTGGTCGTCACCGCGGGGGCCGGCTCGCTCGCGTCCGTCCATTGCGGTGCGAAGTGGGCCGCCCCGGCGCCGCCGACCAGGACCGCGGCGACGACTGCCGCAGAGGCGATAGGGCCCAGGTGGGACCGAGGGGTCTTGACGTGCCTTCCAGCCACCGGGCTCGTCCCTCCGGTTGATAACAGAACCGCATCGGACCGTAGCGAGCGAAGCACTTCCGATGTCAACGTGATGGCACCCTTTTGCCCTATCTTGCGGTGAAATGTTTGGCCTTTCGGCCCACCGCGAGCAGCGCCGTCGTGGCCGTGCCGCAGGATGGTGCGGTGCACGACGAGTTGAGGGCACGGCTGATCGACACGTTCCGGTGGGTCGATCCCGGGCCGCAGAGCACCCACCTGGTCAGCGACGTCTCCGGCTGGTGGCGCGATCCGCTGGTGCTGGCCGGGCTCGGACCCGCACTCGCGTCGCTCTACACCGCGCAGCGGCCGACGGTCGTCATCGCTCCCGAGGTCACGGGCCTCCTGCTCGGCCCACTGGTGGCGACCGCGCTCGGCGTCGGTTTCCTGCCGGCCTACAAGCACGCCGGGGAGACCGACGGCGGAGGCCGACGGATCGCCGAGCCGATGACATGGGCGCGGACCGGCGCCGACTACCGCGGCCGTTCGCTCGCGCTCGGCGTACGCGATCGGCATCTGCACCCCGGCGACCGGGTGCTCCTCGTGGACGACTGGGTGGCGACCGGCGCGCAGCTCCGGGCCCTGCACCACGTGGTCGCCGCGCGCGGCGCGGTCGTCGTCGGAACCGCCGCGATCGTGGCGGACTGCCCGCCCGCGCTCAGCGCCGAACTCGGCCTGCGCAGCCTGCTCCGCGGCGCCGACCTCGCGCCCTGACCGCTCCCCCGCGCTGCCGCGGCGCCGCCCCGCCGCAGGATCGCGCTACGTCAGGGATGTTGTTGCTCGCGCGACGGGGAGGCACCTATATCCGGGAAATAGCGCGATCTTCGAGGAACTGTTCGATCGCGGTGCAGACCTGACCGAGCGCGTCCGCGGAGCGGGCCATCGGCCCGGGTACGAGCAGACCGTGGTCGCCGTGCGGGATCTCCAGGACGTGCGGGGTCAGCCGACGGGCGGTCGCGGCATCCCACGAGGGGTCTGCGGTTCCGCCCACAAGCAGGAACGGCGCCTCGGACCGCTCGAACGCCTCGGCGAGTCCCGGATAGCGGAGCAACGGCGTCAGCCAGACCGCCGGCAGCCGACGCTCGGTGGCGACGGGTGCGGCCAGGGTGCCCAACGACTTGCCGACCAGGAGCGCCGTCCGCTCGTCGATCGCCGCGGCGGCCTGCCGCTGCACCCACGGACCGCGCTCCGCCTCGGCCAGGTCCTGCGGCACCTCCCACTCGATGCCGTGCGCGTGCAGACGACGCCGGCGGAGAAGCTCGGCCACGTACGCGAAAAGCGGCTCGCGGACCGTGTATCCCCGTCCCGGGATCAGCACCGCCTGACGGACGTCGGTCACCGCAGGTCACTCCTTCAGGTCGTGGTCGTATGACCGGTGTACAGCAAATCCCATGTGAACACTGCGGAGATGCTGGGCGCTCGGAAACTAACCGTCGAAGTCGCGTTGGACCATCGTGATGAGGAGCGAGCGCGTGGCCGGGAACATCGTCCGCTACGACGGCAACTTGGCTGGACGATCCAGGACGAAGACACCCACGCCGCTGACCGACTCCACGAGGCCTCGATCGCGCAGGATGGTGACGGCCGTGCGGACGACCATCGCCGATACCTCGTACTTTTCTCTCAACTCGCGGCCAGAGGGCAGCTTGTCACCCGGCTTCAGCCGACCGGCTTCGATGTCGGCGACGACATCATCGACGATTCGCTGGTACGCGTGGCGGTAAGGCGGCACGTTCTCTCCTTGGCAGGCAATCTCATGCCACCACGCGTGAACTTGGGAAGTCAAGATTCGCAGAGATCAGAGCCCATCACTGGGTTGACCTATGATGCGCGCGCATCATAGGTTCTACCCGAGGCCGAACTCCTTGGCAGGCGTTCACCTCACCCCCTCGTCGGGGCAGGACCTCCGGCGCATCTCGGAAACGAAAACCTGCCCCGACTCCTACTCCCCATCGCTGGATGCCGTAGACGCTGCGGCGGTGGGTGTGAGAGGGGAAGGCCGCCGAGCCCTCGCGGCGGCCTTCCCTACCAACCTCGGAGGAGGCGACGGATGTCCCGCTTCACGCGATTACTCACGCAGATCTTCAGCAACATCGTCGTTGCGGCCAACGCGGACAGGCACGTCATGGTGAGGCCGCTCATCGACGGAACCGTTGGCAGCGTCTACCGCGCCAGGCGCGCGAGCCGGGTTCTGCCGGGCGAGGTGCGGCGCAAGCAGTTCGGCGCGACAAAGCTCGGTCGCCGTGGTCTCGACCCGGAGGAGGTGCACCACTTCCTCAACCGCGTGGCGGAAGAGATGAACGCGCTCTACCGCGACCTGGCGGCGTCGGAAGAGCAGGCCTCACGGATCAGGAACGCGCTACGCGAATGGCAGACGCAGCACCCCGCGCGTCCCGGCGACGACTACGGGCGGCCGCAACAGCCGCGCCCAGCGCGACACCCCGGATGGCAACTCTCCCCACCGCATCCGAACACGAGGTTCACCGTTGGCTGAGTATCCGCCGATCCATGCGCCGCTGCGGCCAAGCTGGCTGTGCACGGCATGCGGTGAGGAGTGGCCGTGCATCACGCGCAAGCGCCAGTTGAAGGAGTTACTGCGCTGCGACGTCCAGCGGCTGAGGCGGTACATGCACCCGTACGTTCCGATTGCGCTCGTGGAACTCGACGAACTCGACGAAGCCCGGGTGCACGAACGCTTCGTCTCCTGGTGCGGCAAGCCGCTGTGAGCCGAAACGCGACGTCCGGAGGAGCGCGAACCCCGCGTACGACTCAGAGAAACGGACGGGTGAGTTCGGGCCACTCGGGGTCAGGCCGGAAGTCACACCACGTCCCGTCGAACGGAAACTTCCCGGCCTCCGCCTCTCGCGCCACCTGCTCGCCGCACGCCCGGATCTTCTGGGCTTCCTCGGCTGTCCAGTACCCCGGATGACCGACCTTGGCTGCGAAGGACTCCTCGTCCTTCCACGTCCACGACCGGTCCGCTGCCACGATGAGGTCGAGTTCCAGATCGCCTACCTTGATGTCGTCGCCCGACATGCTGCGCCGCTCAAGATTCACGTACCAGCTGCGGAACCTGCCGCTACCCGAGAAAAGCCACCAGATCGAGTGGGTATCCGTCTCCTCCGGCTGGTAGATCAGCGCACCCTTGCGCCGCCAGTAGTCCGGCTGCATCGCAAATCCGCTCGGTGGCCACATGTCGCGCGGAACATCTCTCGGATGCTTGCCGGCCGGCACGTCCGCGCGCCACATGGGCGCACCGGTCGGGAGCCACAAGAGCAGACCGTCATCGGCGTGGTCGACAACCCGCACCGGGTAGACCTGCAGAAGCGCCCCGCCGAACCGGAACCGGCGACGCAGTACGTGGCCTTGACCGAAGCGCATCGGCATACCTTGCCACAGCTTACGACGGGTCCGGATCGATCACATTGCACGTGATCGCCGCAACCGGAACGTACAAGCCCGGCCAGGAACAGATCATCTGCACGCGCTCCGCAAGCCATCGGTTATCTGCCCCGTTATTGGCGATCGAATTGGGGAAGCAGGAGTGGTCAGGCGACCGGGTGACAGCGAAGGGGACACGGATGGCTTCGCGGACCAAGGTGCGCTTGTCTCGCGCGCTGGGCATCCCGCAAACGCCCAAATCCGGTCGCTACCTCGCACGCCCGCCCGCCGAGGCAGACCGTGGCGATCGCACTGCCGACGACACCAGCGCCTTCATGCACGCCATCTGGCGCAGCCCCGGCCAGTTGGGCGCAATCGCACCTAGCTCCAGGAGATTGGGCGCCCTGGCTGCGTCGTTGGTGCCTGGCGTGGACCAGCCGGTAGTGGTCGAACTGGGACCAGGTGGGGGTGTCATCACCGACGCGATCCATAACCGTCTACCGAGCGGCGGGAAGCTCGTCGCGATCGAGGTGAATCGGGACATGGTGCACCACCTGGAGCGCAGCCGCCCGTGGCTGCAGGTGATCCACGGCGACGCCAGGCAGCTATCCGACCTGATGGACGAGGCGAGGCTACCCCGGGCGGACGCCATCATTTCCGCCCTGCCCTGGACGCTATTCAGCGACCAGCAGCAGAAACGCATTCTGGCTGAGATCAGCAAGAGACTGACTCCGCAGGGGATCTTCGCCACCGTGACGACGCTGACCGCGCTGCCGTTTCCCGCCGCGCGTCGCTTTCGCCGCCACCTCTCTGAGACCTTCGAGCAGGTCAAGATCAGCCGTCCTGTCTGGCGCAACATTCCGCCGGCGTTGCTGTACACCTGCCGCCACCCGATCACCCGTCGCTGATCGGCACCGGCCACTGCGTCGACCGCCGGCCACGGAACGGGCACGTCGCCGAGTCTGGTTGATCTGCGCGTCGCGTCGTCCTCCGTCGACCTAGGTCGACGTCCGTCGGCCGGCTTGGCTGCACGGATGGCTGTACAGCCAATCGCAAGCGGGGATGAGGTCTCCCTCTCTGGATTCCGCCCGGACGTGACGAGTGTTCGGGATAGTTGGCCCAGTGCCGAGGTGGTCGCCGACACCGAAGTAGTGGCGGAAGTTGTAGATCAGTGGGTTCCCCATGATCGCCGACGCTCGCCTTGCAAGGATCAAGACGACTGCCCGCCGGTGCCCGGCCACGGAGCCTCCGCAAAAACCCGTTGGCGGACCACGGCGACCACCGCTACCTTTGCGGCGGCCGTGCGAGAGATCGAGGAGGTGGTACCCGTGAACGCAGTATCGACATGGGTGCTCCCCTCTGGGGTCACGGTCGGACGATAGGTCGTCCGGGAGCGCCGGTTAAGAGCACTCCCGAAAGGCACGACCATGCGATTCACTTCCGAACAGCGCCTCGACGACGGCGTCCTCGAGCGCGAATTCACCCTCGGCGAGATCCCTGGCATCCTGTGGACACCCGGATCCGCGTCCGCACCGGCGCCGCTGATCCTGGTTGGCCACCCCGGCGGACTGCACATGATGTACCCCCGCCTGGTGGCCCGGGCCCGGCACTCCGCGGCGGAGGGCTTCGCCGCGGCCACCATCGAGCTCCCCGGGAGCGGTGACCGACCCCGTTCCGCCGCCGCCGAGGAGGCCCGCGCCGACCTGCGCCGGGCGCTGGAGGCCGGCGAGCCGGTCGACGACGAGATCGTCGACCGGCTCGTCCTCCCGCTGGTCGAAAAGGCGGTCCCGGAATGGCGGGCCGCCTTGGACGCCCTCCTTTCGCTGCCCGAGATCGGCGGCCCGGTCGGGTACGCGGGAGGCGTGATCGCCATCGGCCTCCGGCTGGCGGTGGTCGAGCCGCGCATCTCGGCCGCCCTTCTGTTCGCCGGGAGTTTCGTGCCCCGCACCATGTTCGAGGAGGCCCGGCAGGTCACCATTCCGCTGCAGGTCCTGCTGCAGTGGGACGACGAAGGAAACGACCGGCAGCTGGCCCTGGACCTGTTCGACGCCTTCGGCTCCAAGGAGAAGACGCTGCACGCCAATATGGGCGGGCACACTGGCGTCCCGCAGTTCGAGGGGGACGACGGGAACCGGTTCTTCGCCCGGCACCTGAAGTGAGGCCGGACCGTCAGGCAGGCGGCAGACGATAGGAGCTGTCGGCCAGGATGCTGCTCATCGAGGACAGGTCCCGGCCCTCCTCGATGGCGGTGGCCAGCAGATGCACAACCGCCCCGGCCGCGGCGGTACCGGCCGGTCGGGGCGGCGCGTCTCCGCGCTTGACGTCGGTGAAGATCGCCGCTTTGGCTTGAAGGACCGGTCCGGGTTCGGAGCGCGAAGCTTCACTCCGTCAGTGCTCGCCGCGGTGTGTCCCAGTATGCGCCCAGTCCACAGGCGTGATCATCACCCCTGAGTCACCGGACATCCGCACATCGGCACGTCCGGCCGGCAACCGGGCCAGCTCGGCGTGACGCTGCGTAGCGCGCGGATCGCGGCAGATGCGTGCACCTTTCGGGAGGCGTTGCTTGGTGCCAGCCACAGGTGTGGGCTTGGGCATCAACGCGGCAGCGCGCGATCGAGATGCGCGTCCACGACGGCGATAGCGTCCTCGAGTGAGCAGTACGGGTCGGCGAGCAGCAACGGCTGGCAGAGCCCGAGTAGACCGACGGCGGCGATCGCTTCGCGGCGGGGCTCGGCCGTGCCGGCGAGGCGGAATAGCTCCTCGAAGGCTGCGTAGAGCTCCGCGTTGGAGCGACGGGCCTGCTCGGCGAGCCTGGGCGAGTGTAGTGCTGCGGTTTCGAAGGCGATGAACACCTGAAGGTCGCGGCGGGAAGGCTCGTCGTTTGGAAGCACGGAGAGGAGGATCGTGCGGAGGGCATCGCGCGGAGTCGTCGCAGCGGCGGCCGCCGCTTCGGCGCGCGCACCCACCTTTGCGTTGGCGCGTTCGTGCGCTGCGAGCAACATCGCTTCCTTGGTCCGGAAGTAGTGCTGGACCGCGCCGATCGAAACACCGGCGGCCGATGCCACGGCGCGCACGCTGACCGCCTCCAAACCGCCGTCGGCTACAACATCGCAGACGATGTCAGCAAGGCGGGCACGGCCGGCTTCATGATCTACGTTGACTGCTACCATACGACCGTATGGTAGCATGACCGTTGTGAGTGTCCTGCGCGACGGATTGGCACGCGGAACGCTGGTTGCCGGACTGGTGCTCGGCGCGCTCGGCCTCGGAGCCGCTTGGCTGGCAACCCAACCCCGACCTGCATTCCCGGTCGGGATTCCCATCCTGTTGGCCGGGTCGGCGATCGCGACCTTCGCGGGCCGACGCATCGGCAGTCTTGTCGGGCTCGCCGCCGCCGGCCTGGTCGCCGGGCGGCTGGTGACGAGCGACCGGATCGGCGGATTGTGGTTCGCCGACGGCGCGGCTCTCGGTGCGGCGCGGTGGCTTCAAGCGCTCGGCTTACTGGTCGCCACCGTGTCGGCCGTGGCACTCCTCCTTCGCCGTTCTGCGCGCGGGGTCACCGTCGAGCGCCGGCCACAAGACCCGGTCGCAAAGTGCGACCGCCGCGCACGGGCCGCCCAGGTCGCGGCCCTGCTGATGCTGTCGGCGGTCGGCGCCGAGCTGCTGGCCGCCTACGACGACAGCACCGGCCGCCCCGGACGCCTGCTGTTCGCCGTCGTCTTCTTTGCCGCGCTGTACGGCGCACCGGCGCTGTTGATCCGTGAGGTCGCGCGACGCAATGGATGGGGCTGGCCGTCCATCATCATGCTCGCGTTCGCGCTCGGGATCATCCAACCAGGGGTGATCGACCAGGCGTTGTTCAGCACGGACTACCGCGACATCGAAACCTGGAACCAGTCCCTGCGGGGCACCTTCATCGACCCGCTCGGGTTCAGCGCGACCAACGCACTGAACTTCGTCCTGGGACACGTCATCTACAGCTTCTGCGCACCCATCGCGGTCGCCGAGGCATGGCGACCGAAGACCGCGCACACGCCGTGGGTGGGCCTCCCCGGCGCCGCCGCCGCAGCGAGCGGGTACGTACTGGCGGCAGCGGTCATCCTCACCGACCCTGAGTCGCACAGCGCATCAGCCGCCCAGGTCACGGCATCAGTCGTGGCTGCCGGGCTGTGCGTCGGTGCCGCCGTCATCCTGGGACGCCGACGGCCGAGACGGCCACGCACCCGGCGCGCCCCTCGCCTGCTGGTGACCGTCGCAGCTTCGTTCCTGCTGCTGGCCGCGGCCACCGCGGTACCTGAAAACTGGACAGGCGTCGCCATCACGACGTCCGTGCTCGCCGCCGGCGCCGCCTTGCTCGGTCACGTTTCGCGCGGCCACGGCTGGAGCGTGCGCCACGCGGCCGCGGTTGCGACCGGAGCGCTGGTGAGCCGCGGCATCCTCGCGTTCCTCTACTACCCGCTGATCGGCGAAACCTCCCCGGCACGCAAGTACACGCACAACGCGGTGATGCTCACCGTTGTCGGCGTGGCCGGATGGCTCGCCTTGCGCGAGCGGAGGTCGCACCTGGGAACGCGCCGGAGCGATCCGGTCGAACACAGCCCCGCTCCGAGCGGACTGCGGCCGGCCGCTCCGACGTCAACGGATCCCTCGCTGCGCTAGTCACATCCATCATCGCCGCACCGCGACGCCAGAGGCCTTGGACCTGCATCGCATCAAGGTCGACTGCCGAGCGCGCTCGGACGAAATGGGGCGTTGTCGAGGCCGGACTGGTTGGCCTCCGATTAGGCTGCGAACTGTGAGCGGACAGTTGTGAGCGCCACGGTCAGCAGCTCCGGCCCGACGCTAATCTGATCGGGCGGCAGTGTCGCGACGTCGGCCGGCATCTTGAACGGGAGGTAGTGGTGGGCGACCGGTACGACACCTACGCCGAGCTCGCCGCCGTTGAAGAGGAGGGCGTTGACTACACCCGGACGGTGCTAAACGTGCCGACGACGTCGTGGGCAGCCATCGCAATCCACGGCGGCGGCATTGAACAGGGCAGCGGAGAGTTGGCGCTGGCCGTAGGCGACGGACTCATGGACACCTACGTGTTCGCCGGCATCAAATCCCACCACAACTCCGATCTGCACATCACCTCCGTCGATTTCGACGAGCCGCAATGCCTAGCCGTGGTAGGCGGAGCGGACAGAACCATTTCTTTCCACGGCTACACGGGCCCGACTGGCGAAGCCGAAACCGCCCTTGGCGGAGTGGACAGCGACCTTGAACGAAAAATCTCGACCGCGCTGACCAACAGCGGGTTCAGGCTCACGTCCGGTTCGATGGAGATAGCCGGAACGGACCCCCGCAACATCTGCAACAAAAACCGGCGAGGCGTCGGGGTGCAGCTAGAGCTATCTCATGCCCTGCGCAAGTCGTTCTTCCCGAAGGGGGATTTATCCCAAGCGATGAGAGAGTCGGGGCAACGGACGCAGCGCTTCTACGACTACGTCGAGGCCATCAGATCGGTGGTTGGAACACGCTAGCCCGACGTGCGGCAACACCCCTCGACCCGCCATCCTGTCTGCCGTCGACCCGCCCTTCCGGGGAGCGGGCCCGCGCTCGGCCCGCCACGTCAAGCGGACCTTGACGGCTCGTACGGACGCTGGCGGGCTGGGCGGGGGTCTGCTCGGCTTGCCCGGGTCGATGGCGGGCGGGATGGCCTACAACCACCCACGGACGGTGACCCGCCGGTGGTGCCCCGGCCATCCTGGAGCCGGAGCGCCCCCGCCGGAGGCGCAGTGACCGCACCCCGGCGACCGCCGAAGCCCTGTCCGAGACCATCCATCGGGCACGCAACGGGCACGGAGGCAATCAGTAGGGCCGGCAGAGCGAAAGACCCTGGCTGGGACCGCCGCCCGGCCGATGCCGGCCGGAGGTCGCCAGCAGGCCGGGGCCGGGCCGGCGCGGCCCGCTTGCGGGCCGCCTTGATCTGATAGAGCGGAATTCGGCAACGCAATGCCGTGGGCTGTTGTCCCGTCACGGAACATGCTTGACCATCCGCGTCCCACCAGATGCTTGACATGATCCTAAAGACGCGTCGCGGAGGCCCTCACGGTCCGCGACAGGGGCGCGCATCGCGGCATATAGGTATGAATGGCCCGGGACCTGTCACCTCTTCAACGGCCACGGTGACGGGTTGCGCGAGATCCACCAGTAGCCTGCATAGCGCGGGTTGTGATGCCAGCGGGATCGGCGCACCTCGTCCGTCCGAGGCGTCCAGTCCCGGTACGGCAGCAACGCCATTCGCGAAGCGATCCGACCCGCCATGTGTGGCCACGCGATCACGGTGATCAGGATGTCCCGACGGCGGTAGGACACCCGAGGCGCGAGCCATGGCGTCACCACGACGGGCAGCACCGACCCCGCCAGATACCCGAGCCAGTAGCTGTCGGTCGCATCCCAAACGACAAATTGGAGCCCGACCGCTGGCAGCCCGATAGGGGTCCAGATGAGCGCCGCGCGCAGGCTCCGGGCCAGCCCCTCGCGCGGCTTGCCTGAATCCAACGGATCATCTGGCATTCGCGCGACGGTAGCCTCGCCGGTTGCAAATCTCAAGGGCAAACGCAGATGCGGACGCAGGCGCAGGTTCATTTCAGCCTGGCGCTGGCGTGGGTGCGGAATCTCGGTGGAGCAGTCGAGTCCCGATCGGTGAGGATTACGTTGTGTCCGTTCCCGCCCGTCAGATCCGCGCCCGCTACTCGGCCGACACCGTCACCGTGTACCAGGCGTATCCCCCGGAGGTTGCGCTGCCGGCGGTGGCAGCCGGCCGTTTCGTGACCCCCTTCAAGCGGGACCGGATGACGTGGATCAAGCCGTCTTTCCTGTGGATGATGTACCGCTGCGGCTGGGCTACCAAGCCGGGGCAGGAGCGCGTGCTGTCCATCGACATCACGCGGGAGGGATTTGAGTGGGCGCTGGCGCGAGCCTGCCTGAGTCACTATGACCGAGACGTGCACGGCGACAAGGCGACGTGGTCGCGGAAACTGAAGATCAGCCCGGTGCGAGTGCAGTGGGATCCGGAACGGTCGTTGCATCTTAAGGCGCTGCCGTACCGGTCGCTGCAGGTTGGGTTGTCCGGCGAGGCTGTCGACCGGTACGTCGACGACTGGGTACTTGCCATCACGGACATCACCCCCACCGTTCACCGCGTGAGGGACCTTCTGCGCGAGGGCGACGAACAGTCGGCGGCAGCTCACCTGCCTGTCGAACCTGTCTACCCGCTGCCGGCTCAGATCGCCGCCGACCTCAACGCCAGCCCGGACGTCACCGCCGAAGAAGTGCGCGAGCAACAGTACGGACATTGACGGCCGCTCGGCACGCCAGCGCGCCCGCTCTGCGGCCGATCCGGTCATTCGGTCGAGGCCTGTCCGTCGTACTGTGCTGCCTCCCGGGCACACTGACACCATGGGAGACACGGCGTGTGTGAAGGTCGCTAGGAACTATGTGGACCGTGATGGGGTTGAATGATGAAAGACTGGTGGAACGGCTCCACTGATCAGCTTGCGGTCTGCTTGCGCAGTGCCCTGGTGGAGCTGGCGGCGGTGCTACCGGCAACGGGCAGGTTCGTCGTTGCCCGGCTTGACGGAACGAGGATGACGGATGCGAACCACGCCTTCTACGAGTTCTCCGACGCGCTGCTTTTTCCCGGCTACTTCGGCTGGAACTGGGACGCGTTGTCCGACTGTCTCCGGGATCTGAACTGGTTGCCCGCGGACGGGTACGTGATCGTTGTCGAGAACGCGCCCCGGTTTCTGTCGAGGAGTGCCGAGGATCAGCACACGATGTTCCGGATTCTGTCTCGGGCCGTTCATCACTGGGCGAGCCCGCTCGGCCAGCCGGACGGCAAGGGCGTCCCGTTCAAGGTGCTGCTGCTGTGCGACCGCGACGAGGAGGCGGCGCTGTTGCGGCAGGAAATCGCCTGCGCAGTCCATAACATGCGGTGAAATCGTCGATACGCGCGACCGCCGCCTGCCATCCGCTCATCGGCACGACCCCGCGACCAGCGGCAGATCAGGACGCCGGCCAGGTAAATCCACGAAGATGGCTGCGTGAAGGCGATCTACCCAGACAACGGCGATGGCGACCGGGAGGCCCACTCGGAGGCCGTGCCCGGCCTACGCCCCGAAACTGAAGGTGCGGCCGACGTCACGTCGCTCACGCTTGAAGTCGATGGAGAGATGTTCGCCCTCCGTCCAAACGAGTTCGGCGGCACCGACTACACGTGGCTTAGCGGGCCGAACCCCGACTACGGATTCGGCGTGAGTCCGGCCCCGAACCTGTCGCTCGACGAGCACATGGAGAACATCCGCGACTTCCTGGCCATCGTTGACCCGACCATGGGATACATCGAAGACGACTAGCAGTAGGGCCGTTTGACGTTGCAGTCCACTAAGCGTGCACATCGGTATGAGCGAGTGTTCCGCCCGCACCGCTGATAGCGGTCAGAACTTGGGCTCGACCGGTACGGGCAGCTTGTCCGCCATGCTCGGAGAACGTCGACAACCTGCATACGGAGCGTGTCCTCAGCGAGGTCCTCGCGAAGCGACCGGCGTTCGATCGGCTGGGCGACGTCTCGGTAGAACGGAGGTCTTCGAAGCCGTGGGTCGCGACGTCGTGACTACTGGCTCCGAAGATCAGCCGGGGTATCCGCGCCCAGTAGCAGGCGACGAGGCACATCGGGCAGGGCTCGCTGCTGGCATACATGACACCGTCATCGAACAGGTGCCGTCCCAGCTTGGCGCCAGCGTGGCGCAGTGCCATCACTTCGGCGTGTGGTGTGGGGTCCCGCAGCTCGACGACGCTAGTGGCGCCCTCGCCAACGATGTCTCCTTCGACGACTACGATCGCGCCGAACGGAGTCTTGCCGTCGTCTTCCAGTGCGTGCCGTGATATCTCGATCGCGCGAGCGAGGAACAGGATTGGCCCAGAAGATCAGGCCGGAGACGCTACCGTCCGGGCAGACGAGGTCTCGCTCAAGTTGGTCCAGCCACCCGCCCACCTCAGCGTCGTCCGCGTAGTCGCCCCTCATGATCCGCTCCACGAGGGCGATCGCCTCGTCTCGGGTCAGCTTGGCCACCAGGTCGCCCACCTCCAAGCGGACGCTAATGGCACGGTAATGGCACGGGCAACGGTCACAGCCTGTGGAACGTCGAAGGCCCTGGCGGGACTCGCGTCCTGGCCAGGGCCTTTCGTGTGGAGCGGGTGAAGGGAATCGAACCCTCACTGTCAGCTTGGGAATCGGATTGATCTATACGTTGGGTAGCTGTGCCGGCTGGTAGAGCAGCACGGAGCGTCCGGGGTTGAGTTCATCAGGTGCACCGTTGGCCGGTGTTGACCGCTGCATCGGGCACGGATCGGGCACTCCTGGCCCCCGGCCGCCCTCGGCGTCTCCGGTGATCCACGGTCATTGGTAATCTTGGATCGGATCTCGTGCTGTGTGGTCTGGGTCCGGCGGTCTGTTCGCCACAGGCCAAGTGCTCGTAGTCGTTGGTCTTACAACCTTCATCGTTCCCCTGCTGAAGCACCTGACAGACGGCCTCAGAAGCCGGACTCGTTCTACGGGTCGACCACGCTGTGCGGGTGCGTCGGCGAGCCGTGCAAGCGCAGCGCCTTCGCCCGTGGTGCCGACGGCACGGCGCGGGCGTGCGGTGGAATCAGCCGATCACGGAGTTTGAGCGCGGGCCACTCGACCGCACGGGTGAGCACCACCGCGACGGCGACGACGCCGGCGTAGAGCACCGCCAGCCGCAGCGGGTTCTCGTTGATCCAGGGGGCGACGGCGACGACTGCGCGGTTCACGTAGCCGGCCGCGGAGACGTGCGTGAGGTAGATCGCGTACGAGTAGATGCCCAGCATGCCGACCGGGCGCAGGACGACACGGAAGCGGACCACCCACCTGGCCCGGTAGAGCAGCAGCATGAACGACGCGGAGCCGAGGTACGCGACGGAGTAGCCGAAGGTCATGCCTGCCTGGGAGTTCTTGTGGAACACCCACAGCCAGGTGAAGCCCAGCATGGTGCCGCCCAACCACAGCCATTTCCAGGTCACGAACCGGTCGAACAGGTCGGTGTAGTAGACGGACACGACGGCGAGCAGCACGCCGGCGAGCAGCGCGTCGACCCGAAAGTGGGTGAGCTGCTGAATCAGCACCGGTTTGGTGTCGAGCTGGACCGCGATCACGCGGCCGATGAGCGTGGCCACCATGATGCCGAAGATGCCCCGAACGAGGGTCTGCGGCCGCAGTCCACGGCGGAACGCGAGCGGCAGCAGCAGCGCAGCCGCAAGGTAGAAGTGTTCCTCGACCGCCAGCGACCAAAGGTGCGGGGGCCGAGTCTGCGTGTAGTTCTGCACGTGAACGGTCAACGGCAGAAACTGCCACGGATCCCAGCTATTGGTGACCATGAGGAACGCGATGAACAGGTAGTAGACCGGCCACAACTTGAACGCCCTGCGTAGCAGGAACCGGCCCGCGTCGAAGGCGCCGGTGCGTACCTGCTCGCGGAAGACCAGGCGGCCGACGAGGAACCCGGACAGCACGAAGAACAGGTCGACGCCAGCCCAGCCGAACGTCCGCGCGGGGAACAGCAGTACATCGCTGACCAGGTTTCCGGTCGGTTTTCCGGCCAGGTGCCATCCGATCGCGAGGAGAATGGCAACACCGCGCACGACGTCGAGGTCGAGCTCGCGCGCGCCCAGCGGCGAGGAGAGGTGTGCGCGAGCGGCGCCGAGCATCTTGATCACCGGCGCATTCTGGCACACAGGCTGGGCGAGGCGGGATCACCGTTGCGCGGGTCTACCAGCGGAAATGGGTCAGCACCCGCTCGGGCTCAGGCTCCCGCCACCGCTGCGCGGGCCGCACCACCCGGTCGACGATTGACCGTAGTGTCCGGTTCCGGCCCGCATGCGTCGCCTCCGGGGATGTGCCACAACGCCAGCAGCGCGTCCACCCCGCGGGCGGCGACCTCCGGTTCCGGTGACGGCTCGACGTTGCCGAGGCGAGCAGCGGCCGGCCGACGCCGGGGCAATCGCCCGCCTCCCACCAACCCAGGGCTTACCACAACCCAACCTTGATCAGGTTGCTGTCCACAGGCGGCGTCGCTGTCCACAGGTGGGCGGTCGGGGGTCGCGGCGGCGTAGCCCGGCGGCCAGGCTCGGGGGCGAGTCGACTCGCGAAGGCAGAGTGGATCCGCCATAGGACGAACCTGCGGCCCCGCACCGTGGACCTCTACCGCTGGCTGTATCGCAAGTACATCGAACCGACCCTAGGCACCCGCCTGCTTACCGAGATCACCCCCGGCTCTGTCCGGGCCTGGCACGCTGAACTCCTCGCCGGAGGCAACGCCACGACGATGGTCGCCAAGGCGTACCGGCTTCTGAGGGCCGTGCTCAACACCGCCGTAGACGACGAACTCATCCGCCGGAAACCCTGCCGCATCAAGGGAGCCGGGATAGAACGCGCCGCAGAGCGACCAACCGCCACCGTGGGCCAGGTCTTCGACCTCGCCGCCCGCATCCCGGACCGTTTCCGCGCCCTAGTCCTGCTCGCCGCGTTCACCAGCCTTCGCTACGGCGAACTCGCGGCCCTCCGCCGTCGCGACGTCGGCGCTCATTGCGCAACGTTGACCGTGCGCGCTGCCCTCGTCGAGCGTCAGAGCGGCCAGCTCATATTCGGCCCGCCCAAGTCCGACGCGGGCGAGCAGCGGAGTCAGCCTGGCCGACCTGATGGCACGGATGGGCCACGCGTCGACCAGGGCCACGATGATCTACCAACACGCGAGCCGCGAACGCGACCAGGCCATCGCCGAAGCCCTGTCCGAGGCCATCGATCGGGCACGCAGCGGGCACGGCGGCAATCAGTAGCGCCCGGCATAGCGAAAGGCCCTGGCAGGACTCACGTCCTGGCCAGGGCCTTTGTGCTGGAGCGGGTGAAGGGAATCGAACCCTCACTGTCAGCTTGGGAAGCTGATGTTCTGCCATTGAACTACACCCGCGGGCGGACCCCACTGTACCTGGTCGTCACGGGACGTGCATCCGCGTCCCCCTGCCCTGTTGCGAGCGGTCCATCCGACCACATCAGCGGCGACCCGCAGGTCGCCCGCTCGCCGGTGGCGCGACACGAGCGGGCGACAGCCATGCCATAGATGCGCACGTCACGGCATAACCGTCACTGAAAGTGTTGATACAGATACATAAGACTCTTTCGTCATCCTCCGAACGGCTGTATGGTCCGTCACACCTTTGCACAGGCGGCCCGGCACTTTCGGTCGGGCCATGGGGAGGAAGAAGGACGGCAATGCGGCAACATCGATCGCGGTGGTCGTGGCGCTCCGCGGGCGTGACAACGACATCCCTCGCGCTACTTCTCACCACCGCCACGGTCGGGGTGGCCCCGACCATGGCGATGGCCGCCGGCGATTCACACACCGGGTGCGCCGAGCGCGCCGACTCCCACTCCGATGCTCGGATGAAGCCCGGCGCACCGGGGAAGAAGGACCCGAACGAGCTGACCGCGGCTCAGGTCGCGCAGCGTGAGGCCGATCTGGCGAGCGCCCTGAAGGCGAAGGCGAGCCAGGCTCCGGGCGGGCCGTCGGTGCTGGCCTCCGTGACCATCCCGGTCGTCGTGCATGTCATCCAGCGCGACAACACCCGGGGCGGCGGCAACATCCCCGACTCGATGATCAACTCGCAGATCAACGTGCTGAACCAGGCGTACGCCGGCTCGACGGGCGGCGCGGCGACGGCGTTCGCGTTCCAGCTCACGAAGATCAACCACGTCGTGAACCCGTCGTGGTACCCCATCGTCAGCGGCTCGTCGGCGGAGCGGTCGATGAAGACGTCGCTGCGGGTGGGCGGTAAGAACACCCTCAACCTCTACACCGGCGAGTTGAGCGACAGCCTGCTCGGCTGGGCGACGTTCCCGAAGCGGACGCTCGACGCGATGGACGGCGTCGTCGTGCTGGCCGAGTCGCTGCCGGGTGGCACCGCCACCAACTACAACGCCGGCGACACCGGCACGCACGAGGTCGGCCACTGGTTGAACCTCTACCACACCTTCCAGGGCGGCTGCTCCGGCCAGGGCGACCAGGTCTCCGACACCCCGGCCGAAGCCTCCCCGGCGAGCGGCTGCCCCACCGGCCGGGACACCTGCACCGCGCCCGGCGCGGACCCGATCCACAACTTCATGGACTACTCGCACGACTCGTGCATGTACCAGTTCACGGGCGGCCAGGCCACTCGCATGATCAACGCGTGGAACGCCTACCGCGCCGCGTAACGCAGACTGCCCTCGTCGGTGCCGGCTCCCCCCGTGGGACCGGCACCGCCGTGTCTGCGCCCTCGGCGCCCGCGGGGCGTGCCGGCGGCCTGACGCCCGACGCCCGGGGCGCTCGCGCCGGCGGGGTCGAACCACACCTGTACAGCGGGAGAACGCCCCGACCCGGTCGCGACCGGCGCCGTCCCGCCGACGCCGTGTCGTGTCACCATCGCCACGTCCACAGTGAACTCGAAGAGCCGCCAGTCGACCTGCGGTGCCGCCCGCGACGCCATGGCGAGCCGCGCTACCCGGGCCGCGTTGGTGACCCGACGGGCGCGCCCCGCGACGTAAGCCTCATCGTCGCTGTTTTCCGGTGGGAAGGAATGCAACGCGTAGCGCCCGTCGCGTTCGAGGTCACGGCGCTTGGGCGAGTCGATCACGAAGCAGAACAAGCCCTCCTCGGTGATGACCGGAGAGACCGGATGCACCCGTGGCCCCCCGTCGGCGCGCACGGTTGCCAGGTAGCCCAGACCCGGCCCGTATTGCTGCATGAGGGAGCTGATCGCGTCGGCGAGCCGCGGCTCGTCGGCGGCAAATTCGGACCAGGAAGCCATGGGGACATTCTATCGAACATATGTTCGAGATCGGTACCCCGATACGGGGTTCACCCAGCCGAGTCGGTTCCCCACCACCTCGATAAGGTGTGACGATGCTGCTCTCCGACCGGGACCTGGTCTCCGCGATCAAGATGGGCGACCTGGCCCTGGAGCCGTTCGAGCCGTCGCTGGTGCAGCCCTCGAGCATCGACGTACGGCTGGACCGACACTTCCGCGTCTTCAACAACCACCTCTACACGCACATCGACCCGGCGGAGCAGCAGGACGACCTCACCTCGCCGGTTGAGGTCCCCGACGGCGAGCCGTTCGTGCTGCATCCCGGCGAGTTCGTGCTCGCCTCGACGCTCGAGGTCATCTCCCTCGGTGACCAGCTCGCCGGCCGGCTCGAAGGCAAGTCGAGCCTGGGCCGGCTCGGGCTGCTCACCCACTCCACGGCGGGCTTCATCGACCCCGGCTTCTCCGGCCATGTGACGCTGGAGCTCTCCAACGTGGCGAACCTGCCGATCACGCTCTGGCCCGGCATGAAGATCGGCCAACTCTGCATCTTCCGGCTCTCGTCGCCGGCCGAGCACCCGTACGGCTCGGAGGTCTACGGATCCCGTTACCAGGGCCAGCGGGGGCCGACCCCGAGTCGGTCGTGGCAGAACTGGCGGACCTGGCCGATCCGGTAGCGCACGCGCAGAAAGATGCCCTCCCAGGCCGGTGGCCTGGGAGGGCATCTTTTCTTTGCGGCCAGCGGCTCACGCGCCGGGGGAAACGCGCGAGCGCCGGGCCGCGGGGGGAGTGAAGTTATCCGGGTCGGCCGAAGCTGTGAACAGGACTCCCGTCGACCTTGGCCATCTTGATGGGTACGCCGGTCTGCGAGGCGTGCACGATCCAGCCGTTGCCGACGTACATGCCGACGTGGTGCAGGTCGCCGTAGTAGAAGACGAGATCGCCGGGGCGCAGGTCCGCCCGGCTGACGGTGGCGGTGGCCTGCCGCTGGGCGGCCGCGTTGTGCGGAAGCAGGACGCCGGCCTCGCGCCAGGCGGCCAGGGTCAGCCCCGAGCAGTCGTAGCCGCCGGGCCCTTCGGCGGCCCAGATGTATGGCTTGCCGATCTGCGCGCAGGCGAATCGCACCACCTTGCCGGCGGCCCCACCGGGATAGGTCGCCGGACACGGCGCGGGTCGCAGCGAGCCGAAGCCGGGGTTCGCGCTGCCGTACGCCTTCAGACGCAGGTCCTGCAGGCGCTTGATTTCGGCGTCGATCTCGGTCTTCTTCGCCGCGAGGTCGGCCTCGGCGCGGCTCAGTTGGGTCACGAGCGCGTCCAGCGGCGCCTTCACGCCGGTGTAGCGCGCCTTGAGTTCCACCACCGCGTGCACGTCCCGGGCCTGTTTGCGGGCGAACTGGTCGAGCAG
>NZ_JBFANZ010000018.1:0-122365 GCF_040659735.1 Micromonospora sp. NPDC049679 | reverse complement strand
CAGGAACAGCATCGCGAACGCGCCGGCCCGGTTGATCAGCAGTCCGCACCAGAGGTACCAGTAGGTCGCCGGGAGTCCGCCGGCCGTGTCGTGCACGCCCACTTTGTTGTGAAGTACCATTGCGGCTCGACTTTCGGGTCAACGTCGAGACCGGAAATCATCGCGCTGATGGTATGACCCCAATAGAAGGTCCAGCTCTCACTCTTTCGACCAATTTCTCCTCGTGACATCGGTTCCTTCATCTGCAAAGGTGAGTGACACATCTCTGACGGCGCGCGCCCATTGGCTGTGCCCGTTTGTCACAGGTCCACAAAGAGGGAGAACCCTTGAGGAGACGAGTCACAGGCGGTCTCGCGAGTGTCGCGACCGTGCTGCTGGCGGCCGGAGCAGTCGGCGCGCCCGCGTCCGGGGCGCCCGCGGCCAACCCGGCGCCCGGTGTCGAGAAGTCGAAGCATCGCGCCGACTCGCTGCCCGACCCGCAGGTCGAGCAGCAGCAGGAGGTGCGCAAGGAGGCCATCGCCGCGCTGCTCTCGGGCAAGGCCAAGCTGCAGAAGCGCAACGGGTCCGAGGTCATCCAGATCAAGGCCGACCGGTTCGTGGAATACCGGCAGAAGCCGAAGACCGACCCGATCTTCACGGTCCTGGTCGAGTTCGGCGACAAGACCGACCCGCGCGCGGGCGGCACCGCCGGCCCGCGGCGGGGCGAGATCCCCAAGCCGGACCGCGTCTACGACGGTAACGCGACCGACAACAACAGCACGATCTGGCGGCAGGACTTCAGCCGCGACTACTTCAAGGAGTTGTTCTACGGCGTCGGCAAGGAGTCGATGCGGGACTTCTACCTGAAGCAGTCCGGCGGGCGTTACACGGTCGGCGGCGACGTCACCGACTGGGTGTCGGTGCCGTTCAACGAGGCGCGCTACGGCAGCAACGCGATCCCGGACAACGACGGTTCCTGGAACTTCGTCAAGGACACCGCGAACTCCTGGTACGACTCGCAGATCGCGGCCGGCAAGACCCCCGCGGAGATCAAGCAGTACCTGGCCCAGTTCGACGTCTGGGACCGGTTCGACTACGACGGTGACGGCGACTTCAACGAGGCCGACGGCTACGTCGACCACTTCCAGGCGGTGCACGCCGGGGAGGGCGAGGAGGCCGGCGGCGGCGCGCAGGGCGAGGACGCCATCTGGTCGCACCGTTGGAGTGCCTTCAACAACCTCAAGGGCAGCGCGGGACCGTCGTTCAACCTGAACGGTGGCACGCAGATCGGCGACTCGGGCCTCTGGATCCGTGACTACACCACGGAGCCGGAGAACGGCGGCCTGGGCGTGTTCGCCCACGAGTACGGCCACGACCTCGGCCTGCCCGACCTCTACGACACCCAGGGCGGCGACAACGGCGTCGGCTTCTGGAGCCTCATGTCGTCGGGCTCGTGGCTCAACCACGGCACCGAGGACATCGGTTCGACCCCGGGTTACATGGACCCGTGGTCCAAGCTCTACCTCGGCTGGCTCAACCACTCGACGGTCGACCACGACAGCGGGACGACGTACGTGACGCTCGGCGCCGCCGGCGACAGCGACGGTCCGGCGGCTCAGGCCGTCGTGGTCAACCTGCCTCCGCAGACGGTGACCAAGGAGTACACCAAGCCCTTCGCGGGCACGTACGAATGGTGGGGCGGCAGCGCCGAGAACCTCGAGAACACGCTGACCCGCACGCTCGACCTGAGCGGCGCCAAGAGCGCGTCGATCACCGCGAAGGCGCAGTACGAGACCGAAGAGGACTACGACTTCTTCTACGGCGAGGTGTCGACGAACAACGGTGCGACCTGGACCTCCCTGCCGCACCCGCTCATCGACCCGCCCCAGCCGGGCGGCGACCCCGAAACCGGTATCGACGGCTCCAGCAACGGCGAGTGGATCGACCTGAGCTACGACCTCTCCGCCTACGCCGGGCAGACCGTGCAGTTCCGCTACCGGAACTCCATGGACGGCGGCGTGCACTTCCCGGGCCTGTTCCTGGACAACATCTCGCTCGTCAAGGACGGCGCCACGGCGTGGACCGACAACGCCGAGACGCTGGCCGCGGAGTGGAAGGTCCGTGGGTTCACCCGCATCACCGGCTCGGTGACCGACGTCTACCCGCGCTTCTACATCGCGGAGAACCGGACCTACACCGGGTACGACAAAACGCTGCAGACCGGCCCGTACAACTTCGGGTTCGCGAACAGCCGGCCGGACTTCGTGGAGCGGTTCGCCAACCAGGAGGGCATGCTCGTCTGGTACGTGAACTACGCGTACGGCGACAACAACCTCTCGGCGCACCCGGGCTACGGCCTGAACGTGCCGGTGGACGTCCGACCCGCCCCGATCAAGGTCGCGGGTCAGGGCACGCTCAGCAACCGGCGCAACGGCTACGACGCCACGTTCAGCCGCTACGCCAAGCCGGCGCAGACGTTCCACCTCAACGGTGTGCCGACGACGGTCCCGAAGCTCGGCCCGGTGCCGGTCTTCGACGACTCGCAGTCGGACCGCTACTGGTCGGCGGAGAACCCGCAGAACTCGGTGAAGGTGGCCGGCCTCGGCACCAAGATCGAGGTGCTGCTGGAGCTGCGCTCGCACGACGCGATGATCGTCAAGGTCACCAACTGACCGGGTAACTCCCAGGGGCCGGTGGCGCAGTCGCGCCACCGGCCCCTGCTCGTTCAACCCCTGCGCCCACGAGGACTCGGCGAAAAGTCGGCAATCTACCGGAGCGCCCCCGTGATGTCCCTGACTATCCCCGGATCTGTCCCGCCGTACGGGACGTAGTCGCAGCTACTGCCCCTAGGCTGGCGCCATGAGTGGACGCGGTGCGACGACGATGAGTACGAAGGTTGACGAATCGTGCGTACTCGTCGACGGGCCCTGGCAGCACCGTTTCGTCGGCGCCAACGGCAGCCGGTTCCACGTCGTCGAGGCCGGCACCGGACCGCTCGTGCTCTTCCTGCACGGTTTCCCGGAATTCTGGTGGGCCTGGAACGAGATCCTGCCCGCCGTCGCGGACGCCGGGTTCCGCGCGGTCGCGGTCGATCTGCGCGGTTACGGCGCGAGCGACAAGCCCCCGCGGGGATACGACGGCTACACGCAGGCGGCCGACGTCACCGGACTGATCCGGGCCCTGGGTGAACGCTCCGCCATCATCGTCGGCACCGGGTTCGGCGGAATGCTCGGCTGGACCGCCGCCGCGTTCCACCCCCGCATGGTCAGTCGCCTCGTCGTGATCGGGGCGGCACATCCGCTGCGGCTGCGGGCGGCCATCTTCGCCGATCCGCGCGGTCAGTTCTCCGCCTCCACGCCCTCGCTCAAATTCCAGATTCCCCGGTTCGAACACGTGCTGACCCGCGACAACGCCGCGATGGTCGGCGACTTCTTGCGCAAATGGGGCGGGCGGGAGTGGACGTCGGGACGCGACTTCGACGAGTACGAAGCGCGGTGCCGGGAGGCGATGCGAATCCCGCAGGCAGCCTTCTGCGCGATGGAGGGCTACCGGTGGGCGTTCCGCTCACTGCTGCGACTGCACGGGTACCGCTTCGTCCGGCTGCTTCAGGAGCCGCTGGTCACGCCGACCCTGCAGTTGCACGGCGCGCTCGACACCGCCGTCCTGCCCCGCACCGCGCAGGGATCGGGCCGTTACGTGACCGCTCCGTACGAGTGGCGCCTGCTCGACGGGGTGGGGCACTTCGCGCATCTCGAATCCCCCGACCTCGTCCTCGGCGAAATCCTCCGCTGGTCAAAGTCCTGACCTCCCCACACCCACCCGGTCGCTGGCCCCCGTCGCGCGCCACGGCGTTACCCGTCGATCAAGGTCATATTCACATGACTTGATCTTCAATCGTGTGAATACGTCCTTGATCGACCGGGATGTCCTTGATCGATAGGCTGCCGTGTCTACCACGCACGGCCTTGATCAGGTGGTTTTCCACAGGGCCTCCCGTCGTCCACAGGCAGATCCCCGGCGGGTGGCGCCCTGCCCCCTCGATCGTCACGCTCGGCGTCCATGAGTGACCTCTACGACGACGCGGCGGCCGTCCCCCGGCTCCTGCAAGGCCGCCAGTCCGCCCGCCGGTACGGCGAACTGCGGCGGCAGGGGATCAGCCGCCAGCGCCTGTCCTGGGCGCACCGGCGCGGCCGACTGCTGCGCCCCTTTCACAACGCGTACCTTCTCGGGTCCGGCGGCGGCGACCTGATCGACACCCTGAACGCCGCACTCCTCGTCCTACCGCCCGCGGCCGTCATCGCGCGGCACACGGCCGCCGCGCTGTACGGGTTCGGTGTCGTGCCCGCTGATTCCGTCCATGTGGCGGTGCCGGCCGGCACTCCGGTGCCGCAGCGCAGAGGCGTGGTGGCGCACGAGTCCGTGCTGCCGTTCGAGGAGTTGATCGAGGTCTTCGGGATACCCTGCCTGCCGCCTGCGCGTTGTGCGATCGAGCTCGCGCGACAGCTCTCCCGGCCGGACGCGCTCGCCGTGCTCGACGCCGCGCTGCGCAGCGGCACATGCGGCCCGGAACAGTTGCTGGTCGAGGTGGGGCGCCACGATCGGCTGCGCGGGGTCTGCCAGGCGCGCGAACTCGTACCGCTCGCCACGCCGCTCCCGGAATGCCGTCAGGAAAGCCACCTACGGCTTCTGCTGCATGACGGAAGGCTGCCCGCCCCACAACCGCAGCTGGCCGTCGTGGACGAGTGGGGGGTCAAACGGCACCGGTTCGACCTGGGGTACGAGGACCAGCGGGTCGGCATCGAGTACGACGGCTCGTCACACCTGGATCGCGCACGGATGCGACACGATCGGCGTCGCCACAACTGGCTCGCGGCGCGAGGCTGGCGGATGCGCTACTTCACCGACGAGGACCTCTACCGATGGCCGGAACGGCTGGTGCACACCGTCCGCAGCACGCTGACGCCTCGATCAAGGAGTTCCTCGCCGATCAAGGACAAATTCACATGATCGGAGATCAAAGCACAAGAATATGCCCTTGATCGACGTGGACGGGGGCGGCGGGCGACGGGGGCGGGGTCAGACGCGGTGCTCGCGGAGGTCGGTGACCTCGTCGGCCGGGACCCAACCCTGATAGACGCCGAAGTCGAAGGCCTCCAGGCCCATCGACTCGGCGACCGGCGAGCGCCCGCCGGTGTATTCCACCCGCAGCCAGCTGTCGTGCTCGCCGAGCACGATGAACGGCTGCCCCTTCCAGGAGCAGGTGGTCCGGATGTACGACAGATCGCCCACCTCGGCGACCGGGAGCACGCGGACGAACCGACCGTCGCGGATCTCCTCGAACCCGTCGCCCGGCTGCCGCTGGTAGAGCCGTACGTTGTCGCCGTCCGGGGTGGCGTCGTATTCCCTGCCCTGCCACCGGGCAACGTAGCCGTCGCGCATCAGTCCTCCGCTACCCGTCGCCAGACAGGGGTGTCGCAGTCGAGGACCGCGACCAGTGTCTCCGAACCGTCGGCGCGAATTCGCCAGAGCTGCGACCCGTGCGGCAACCGCGCACTGTCCACCTTGAACTCGGCGATCACGTCGTTGCTGTCGCCCGGAGCGAACCCGTTGCCACGGAAGGGCGCGCGTTCGATCACCCAGCCCTCCATGGCGCGCATGGCGGCCTCGTTCTGACCGCCGTACGGGATCCGGTAGAGGCTGGGCCGGTAGGCGGGCCAGCGCAGCACGTACGTCTCGTCAGCGCTGCGGGCGAAGGGTGAGCCGGCATATCCGAGGCCGAGCGCGGCGTGCAGCTTGGCGGGCGTGGTCAGGTGCGCGACCTCGTTGGCGCGGTGGACGAAGCCGGATACCCGGTCGTATCCGCGTTCGAGGTAGTAGTCGAGCTGGCTGGCCGCGATGGTCTTCTGCATCATCGTCGGACGGTCGGGATCCTCCTTCGCCGGCGCGTACGCGGATCGCGGCGTCGGCTCCTCGACCGGTCCGGGCTCCGTCTGCTCGCTCTCCGCGTCGTCCCGGAGACCGACCTCGGCGGCCCAGCTGGCGAGGGCGAGGATCTGCCCGCCGGGCAGCTTGGCCCCGACGGGGGTGGCCGGGTTGACGGCGAACGACCAGGAGGGGTCGGGCCACTTGCGGATCAGTTGGACGAACTTCACCGTGGCCGTCTCGACCGGCTCACCGAGGTGGTCGGCGAGCCTTTGCGGCGAGGTGAAGACCACCACGTAGGTCTCGCCGTCGAGGATCTCGGTCCGCCAGACGAAGCCCTCGTCGCCGGGGAGCGCGGCGGGGGCTGAGGAGTCGGCGACCGGCAGCAGCACCTTGGCGAGCAGGAGCGTGGAAAGGAACGTGTCGGTGCTCCCCCCGCCGGCCGCCGCGAGCAGACTCGCTTCGACCTCATTCGCGGGGTCGAAGTTGGGCAACGCCGGGCTGGCCGAGCTCTCCGGGGCGGAGGACTCCGACGGTGCCGGGTCGTGCCCCGCATCGTCGGCCGGGCCGGCTGGCAGCGTGTCGTCGTCATCCTCGGCCGCGCCGTACCGCGAGGGATCCGTCAGGTCGTTTCGCGGCGACCCGTTTGTGGGCGGTTCGCTGACGGTCGAGACTGCTGCGTCGGACGACGTCGCCGCGCGCCGCGCATCGGGCGGCGGGCCCTCCGCATCGACCGTCACGGCGGCAGGCTGTGGCGACAGCGGCGCGGGAGGAGCGGGAACGGGGACGGGCGGAGCGGGAACGGGCGGAGCGGCAACGGACGGAACGGCAACGGCAGGCGACGGGACGGTCCCCGGATAGGCCGAGCTGGGTCGGGACGGACGCGCCGGCTCGTGCGCGGCGCCGTTGCTCGCCGGAGCGGCCACCGCCCCCACGCCGGCCGGCTGCGACTCGCCGCGCCCCGACTGCTCGACGCCGGCCGGCTGCTCAGTGCGCCCCGACTGCTCAGTGCGGGGCGGCTCCTCAGTGCGGGACGGCTCGACCGCCGCCGCCGGAACGGCGGGACGCGGGGACGGGGTCGGCCGCGGAGCCAGGGCAGGAGCAGCTGAAGGCGGCGACGCGGCCGCCGGGACGACGTGACCGTCGTCAGAACCCTGGTCCGGCGCCGTCGTGCCGGCCGGGACGGATGCCGTGGCCCGGGCCGGCGCGACGGACGCGGCGCGCTCCGGACGGGCGCGGGATGCGGCGGTTCGGCCCGGCAGGCGTACGTCGCCGCGGGCCAACTGGGAGACGAACCAGGCCGGCAGATAGCCCTCGATCGGCAACCCGGGGTTCACCGCGAGCCACCACTCGAGGTTGGGCCAGGTGTCGGCCAGCTCCTGGTAGGGCATCCGGCGCGTGGCGCCCGCGTTCTCACCCAGGCAGGCGGTCAGCGTGTCGCTCGAGGTGAACGCGAGCACATGGGTGCGCCCACCGGTGGTCCAGGTGCCCCAGCCCATCGGGGTCCGACCGGCGATCGCCTCGGCGGAGACCGGCAGCAGGAGTTCGGTGCGGGCGAGAATCCGGAAGTAGAGCTCCTGATCGTTCGCGCGCAGGGCATCCCGCATTGCGGCCTCGGCCTCGGTGACCGGCTCCCATTCAGTCACGGCCGCCCCCCTTCCGCCGAACAGGCCACACGCATCGCGTACAACTTACAAGGTAGTGGCAAGATCACAATGACTGGCAGATGGCGGGTGCCATAGTGCACCGTCCGCCGATAGCATCCGGTGCCGGACCCGACACAACTCGGAGGCGCGTGATGCCCGGCGGCACAGCACGATTCACGCTCGTGAGCGCGCTCGTCGCGATTTCCGTCGCGCCCGGCGCGCTGGCCGCGCCGGCAGCGGCGACGCCGGCCGCGACGGGTATGACCGCCGCAACCACCAGGAGCTATGCGGCACCCACCTGCAGCAGCCGGCCGGCTCCCCACCAAGCGTCGATCGAACTGCCGTGGGCGCAGGCGCGGTACGCGCCGGACCGGCTCGCTGTGATGGCCACAGGTGAGGGCGTCACGGTCGCGGTCATCGACTCCGGCGTCAGCACGACGCATCCGCAGTTGAAGGGGCGGGTGCTCAGGGGCACGGACCTCCTCGACCGTGGCGGTGACGGCACGCTCGACTGCGACGGCCACGGGACAGCCGTGGCGAGCATCATCGCCGCGACGCGCCAGAGCGGGACACAGTTTCGGGGACTGGCCACCAGGGCCAGGATCCTGCCGGTGCGGGTCAGTGAACAGCAGATCATCGGGGGGAAGGAGTCGGGGCGGACCGTCACGGCGAAGCAGTTCGCCGATGCCATCCGGTGGGCGGTCGACCACGGCGCGAACGTGCTCAACCTTTCCGTCGTGCTCTATGAGGACGACCCGGCGGTGCGGAGCGCCATCGAGTACGCGGTCGCGAAGAACGTGGTCGTGGTCGCCGCCGCCGGCAACCTGCACGAGAACGGGGATCCGCGCCCGTACCCGGCCGCGTACGACGGGGTGCTGGGGGTGGGTGCGATCGGCGCGGACGGCACCCGGCAGGCGTTCTCGCAGGTCGGTTCCTACGTGGATGTGGTGGCCCCGGGAGGCGGCGTGCTGGCCGCGGCGGTCGGTGGTGGGCACGCGCAGCAGAACGGCACGAGTTACGCGGCGCCGTTCGTCGCGGCGACCGCGGCGCTGATCCTCGACTACCGGCCGGAGTTGCGCGCGCAGGAGGTGATCGCCCGCATCATCTCGACCGCGGATCCGGCGGCCGGCGGCCGGCGCAGCGACTCGTACGGCAGCGGTGTGCTGAACCCCTACCGCGCGGTGACCGAGACGCGGGCCGTCGGCCGGCCCGAGCCACCCGCGCCGCTCCCCGCCGATCGGGTCGATCCGGCGGCGGCAGCCCAGCAGGAGCGGCGCGCGCAGTCGCGGGAACGTTCGTTGCTGCTGGCCGCCGTGGGCGGCGCAGCGGCCACGCTGGTGGTGCTGCTCGCCCTCGTACTGCCGCGCGGCAGCCGGCGCCGTTGGCGCCCCGCCGAGACGGCATGAGCCAGATGCGGCGCGAGCCAGATGCGGCGCCAGCCGGCGTGACGCACGTGGAGCGCGGGTCGGCGTGAGCCAGGTGGCGCCGCTGACTCGGCATAACCCGCGAAGCGCCCAACGAGGGCCGCGGCTGACGACGTACGAACGAAAAGGGCGCGCGGTCAACGACCGCGCGCCCTTTTCCGCACCGCGACTACTGAAACAGCCCGGTGTTCTTCTTCTCCGTGCTGAGGTAGTCGGCCGCGGACTCGTCCACGGCGACCTTGATCTCGCGGAGCATGTTCTGCAGGTCCTGTGACGCCGAACGCCACCGGTTCTGCCGCACCTGGTAGGCCTCCTTGGCCTCGCCGTCCCAACTGGCCACCAGCGGCGCGGCATCGCGCTCCAGCTGGCCCAGTTGGGACTCGAGGTTGTTCAACGCCTTCTGGATGTCCGCGCTCGCCTGCTGCAGCGCGGAGAAACTGACGACAAGAACGCCGTCTGACATCGGTCTTCCCTCCCCGGAACTCTCAGAGCGGCAGCTGAATGCCGCGGTTGGTGGCGGCGACCCGGCTGGACGCCTCGCTGTCGGACGCGTCGTACTGCTGGCCCGCGGTGCGGATCGCGGTCGCCGTCTCGCGCAGCGCACGCTGCATAGCCGCCTGGTCCTGCGACCACTGCTGCTTGACCTGCTCGAACGAACGGCCACCGGCCCCGCGCCACGCGGTCTGCAGCGCCTCCAGCTCGCCCATCAGGCTGCTGAGCATGCTCTGCAGCGACTGGTCGACCTGCTCGAACTTTGCGGCGCTCTGCTGCATCACCGCTGCTTCTGCCTGCGTCTGGGACACCCCGGACGTCACCCCGCTCCCTCAATCGTGGTCCGCTCCCCGACGCGTCCACGCTGGACCCGTCGGCGGGGCCCCGCACCAGGTCAGTGCGGGTAGCCCCGGTGTCTCTGGAGAATCTCCGTGACTGACGGTAGCGTCCGGCGTCCAGCCCCGGAACCCCTCGGCGGCAACCTGTGGACAACGCCGCTCCCGCTCAACACCGGCGACCGCCTCGTCATGACTGCGGCGCGGGACCCCGCGCCGCCTCCGGGTCGAGCGCCTTGCCGGCCGGCACGAGCGCGACCAGGTTGGCCGGTAGCGGCAGCGGCTTCACCCCGCCGTATCCCAGTGTCGCGAGCACGTCACTGTTGACGACCGCGTAGCGCCGCCCCAGGTCGGTGACGACCGAGATGGCGCCGCCGGTCGCGCCGGGCGCGGCCGCCGCCTCCACCACCGCGCCGCGGCCCGGGGCGACGACGATGTAGTCGGCGAGCGCGGCGCCCTCGGCCGACCGGGCTCCCGTGCGGGGGGTGTCGGCGACGTTCGGCACATCGGCGCCGACCCGCATTTCGAACACCCCGGTGTCGTCGCGCACCTGCCCGCAGAGAGCCCTGCTCGCCGTATCGACCAGCTTCGGCGTGGTCGCGGGAGGCGCGGCGGCGCCGGACGGGACGAGGTCGGGCAGCTTCTTGACGCCGTTGAAGCGCCCCTGCGACAGCGGCGTCGGCTTTCCCTGCTGGCGGAGATCGGTGATCAGCAGGTCAGCCTGGACCTGGGTGATGCCCGCCAGCCCGTCCCGCTGCGCGACGGCGAACTGACGGCCACCGCCCTGGCTCTCCACGACGAACACCTCACCGATCTTGGCGCCCGGCACGGCGACGGAGTCCTCGCCCTTGCCCACGATGGGGATGCGGGCCAGATCGGCGCCGGCGGGCAGCGCGTTGAGCAGCGCCGGCGCGACCGGCGACGGCCGGTGACTGGTCCAGGTCAGAGCGTTGAGCACCGTGTCACGGTCCCGCAGCAGGTGTCGGCGTTCCTGCCAGATGAGGTAGAGGCTCCCGTCGGGGTGGCGGGCCAGCACCCCGTCATCGTCCAGGGTCGTGCCGCCGCTAGCCGGGGCGCCGACCAGCAGCGCCGAGCGCACGGTCGACGGCCCGCCGTCGCCGGGCGGCATCGAACAGACCGCCCACGGGCCGGTCGCGAGCCGGTTGGCCGGGGGCAGCGCGTCGGGGGCGTCGACGATGCCGAGCGGATTACCCCGGGTGACGCCCTCGATCGACTTGCGCGAGACCCGGACGGTTTTCGGCTCGGGCGAGCCGACGATGAGCAGCGCCGACGCGTAGTTGAGGACCGGATGCAGCTTTTCGTCGCGGTACACGTAGCGCGCGCCGGACTCCTCCTCGACGATGACCACGTTGCTGTCGCGCCAGTTCGTCGCGCCGCCGCCGACGAGCGCGCCGTAGACGGCGACGCCGCCGAGCGCGATCACCGCGATCAGCAGACTGGCCAGGGTGGCCCCGGCCGCGCGTCGGAATGGCGACTGAGGAGGATCGGTCTCCCGCATCACCAGCGCGGCGACCACGCGCTGAACCATGAACTGGTACGAGTGCAGCTGGTCCTGCCGTGATGGCATCCGGCCCCCTCCCCAGTCGGTTCGGCCAATACGATAGGCGGCCGACTGCCCGTGTCGACCGCGACTACGCAGGGGAGGCTACCGCGATGTCCGTGAGTGTGGTGGACCGCCAGCCCGGGCCTACGGGCCACAGCGGACCGTCCCCGGACGGATCGCGAGCAGTGCCGTCCCGGCCACGACCGGGGCGCGCCGGGTTGTTCGGCGTACGTGCCGGTCAGGTGGTGGTCACCCAGGCCGCTGTCGCGCTGCTCATCGCGGCGCTGGGACACGGGTCCCTCGCCGTGGTCGGCGCGGCGCTGGTCGCCGTCGTGCTCGTCCTCACCGCCTGGGTACGGCTCCGCCGGCGCTGGCTCTTCGAATGGCTCGCCGTCGGCGCGCGCTACCTGGGCCGCCGGCACACGCTTCCCGCCACACCCGACCCGGCCGCCCTGCTCGGGCTGGTCGCCCCGGACGGGCAACTGCGTCCCGCCGACCTCGGTGGCGACGCAGCCGCGGTGATCGCCGACGGACAGGGGCTCACCGCCCTGCTGGAGCTGGGTGATCCCGCCAGCCTGCTCACCGACGCCACCGAGGCGCTCCCCTCGCCCGCCAGCCTGTTACCGGCCGCCAGCGCCGAGCTTCCACCGGTCCGGATCCAGCTGTTGCTCTCCGGCACGCCGGCGCCCGCGCTGCGGGCCGGCGGGGGCATACCCGCCAACTCCTACCGCCAGCTCGCCGCCGGCCGGGTGCTCGGCCAGGCCCGCGCCGTGCTCGCCATCCGGGTGCTCCGCACCGAGGACCGGAGCGACGACGATCTGCTCCGGGCGTTGTCCAGCCTGGTGCGCAAGGTGCGCCGGCGGCTCGGCGCCGTCCCGGCGCGGCCCCTGGGCGAGAGCGCCGCGCTGCGCGTACTCGGCGAGCTCGCCCATCACGACGGTGCGCAACCGGCGCGGGAAAGCTGGCAGAGCGTGCAGCTCGGCGGGTTGCAGCAGGCGACCTTCCGGCTGCGGCGCTGGCCGGACCTGCGCTCCGAGACCGCCCGCCGGCTGGTGCCACGCATGCTCGGACTGCCGGCCACCGCCACCATGGTCTCGATCAGCGCCGGACCCCGCGCCGGCGGTCCCGAGACGGTCGCCGTCGATCTGAGCGTACGACTCGCGGCCGCCGACCAGGCGAGTCTCTCCACCGCGGTCCAGGCGCTGCGCCGGCTGCTCGCCGCCGAGGGTGCCGAGGCGCGACGGCTCGACGGCGAGCACATGGAGGGTTTCGCCGCCACGCTTCCGCTCGCCGCCGGGGCGCCCGGCCCGGTCCCCGGCCTCGCCAGGTCGTCCGTGATGGCCGCCTCGGCGCTGGACAATGTCGACCTCACCGTCTCCGGCGCGGGCCTGATGATCGGGGCCAACCGGCACGGCACCCCGGTGACCGCCCGGCTGTTCCGGGCGGAGACCACCCGGGCCGTGCTGATCGGCGGCATACGCGGCGCGCAGCTCATCGCTCTGCGCGCGATGGCGCTCGGCGCCCGGGTCGTCGTGCAGACCGCCCGGCCGCGCGCCTGGGAGCCCTTCGTCCGCGGCGTGAGCACACCGGTCGAGTCGATCGCACTCATCCCGCCCGGCCGCGCGGTCGGCGGACCGCCGGGTACCCCCCTTCATCCGCTGCTGGTCGTCGTGGACGTCGGGCCGGTGGCTGCGGAGAGCCAGCCGGGGCCGGGTTGGCAGGCGACGCTCGTCGTCCGCGATGAGCTGAGTGCGATCGACGTCGACGTGGTCTCCCGCGCCGACCTGGTGGTGCTCCAGCCCCTGCGGCCCGAGGAGGCGGCGCTGGCGGGAGCGAGTCTGGGGCTCGGCGAGGCGGCCGAGTGGCTGACCCGGATCCGGGACGACATGGTGGGCGTGGTCAACCGGCGTACCGTCCGCTGGGCCCTCCTGTCCACCACCCCGATCGAGTCCCAGCTGATCGGCGCCCCGACCCGCCACTGACCCGCGTCGCCGCCCGGCCCCACCGGGCCTCCGCCTCGCGCCGCGTCCGTCCGTCGCGGTGTCGCCTCCGGGCTCCGCTCGCTCCCCCATCGGGTGATCCGGCTGACCGACGGCGCGGGCGCCGGACACGCCGTGATGTTGCGGGGCGACATGAGGGCCGGGTGTCATGGCACCATCCCCCGCATGGGTTTTGTGAAAGGCCTCCTCATTCGGGTCGCCAGCACGGCGTTGGCGTTCTGGCTCGCCACCCTGCTGATCCCGGGAATCACGCTCGGCACCGAGTCGGTCAGCGAGGCGGTGACGACGCTGCTCTTCGTCGCCGTCATCTTCGGCGTGGTCAACGCGGTGCTCCAGCCGATCATCAAGACCGTCGGTTGCGGGCTCTACCTGCTGACGCTGGGCCTGATCGCACTGGTCGTCAACGGGCTGCTGTTCCTGCTCACGAGCTGGATCGCCGACCAGTTGGACCTCCCCTTCCACGTCGACGGCTTCTGGCCGGCGGCGGTGCTCGGGGCGCTCTTCGTCGGTCTCGTGACCTGGGTGCTCGGCCTGATCATGGACCGCGACTGACGGTCATCGCCAGCGACCACGATCCGGGAAGTGGCCTGGGACGCCGCGGACGGTGCGCGCTACCGTCGGCCGGTGTTGACGATCACGCGCGATGACGGCTACGAGTTCTCCACGGATCCGGGGCGGATCGACATCGACCGGGTGCACCAGTGGTTGTCGACCGACGCCTACTGGGCGATGGGCCGGCCCCGGGACGTCTTCGTCCGGGTGGTCGCCGCCTCGACCGTCGTCGGCGTCTATCGCCCGGGCGACGGAGAGCAGGTGGCCTTCGCCCGGGCGGTGACCGACGGCGCGCTCTTCGCCTGGCTCTGCGACGTCTATGTCGATCGTTCGGAACGCGGGCGCGGGCTCGGCACGTGGATGGTCGGCTCGCTCCGCGACGAACTGGTCGAGCGGGGCGTACGCCGGATCCTGCTCAACACCGCGGACGCGCACGGCGTCTACGCGAAGCACGGTTTCACGCCGCTGGCCGAGCCCGATCAATGGATGGTGTACGACCGGGGTAACAGCGCGGTGACGCCGATCACGCGCAAGGACTGAGTGACCTGCCAGCCCCTTACGGTGGAGGGATGAGCGAGCTACGTCGCGGATACCTGTACGGCCTGGCCGCGTACGTCGTGTGGGGTTTCTTCCCGCTCTACATCAGGCTCCTGCGGCCCGCCGGGTCGGTGGAGATCCTGGCGCACCGGGTGGTCTGGTCGGTCGTCTTCGTCGCCCTCGTACTGGCCGTGGCGCGCAACTGGACGTTCCTGCGGGCGCTGCTGCGCCGGCCGAAGGCGATGGCCGCGATCACCGCCGCGGCGATGGTGATCGCCGTCAACTGGGGAACGTACATCTACGGGGTCAACTCCGACCGGGTGGTGGAGACCGCACTCGGCTACTTCATCAACCCGCTCGTGGTCGTCCTGCTCGGCGTCACCGTGCTGCGCGAGCGGCTGCGACTCGCCCAATGGCTCGCCCTCGGGGTCGGTGGCCTGGCGGTGGTGGTGCTGACCATCGACTACGGCCGGCTTCCCTACATCGCGCTCACGCTGGCCCTGACCTTCGGGACGTACAGCCTGGTGAAGAAGCGGCTCGGGCTCCCCGCGGCGCAGGGACTGTTCGTAGAGTCGGCGGTGCTCGCGCTCCCCGCGCTGGCGTACCTCGGCTGGCTCAGCTGGCATTCCGAGGCCACCTTCGGTCACGTCTCCGCCGGACATACGGCGCTACTGGTCTTCGCCGGCGCGGCCACCGCGATCCCGCTGCTCCTCTTCGCCGGCGCCGCGAACCGGCTGCCGCTGACCGGGCTCGGCATCCTGCAGTACGCGGCGCCGGTCATCCAGCTCGCGTGCGGCCTGCTGATCTTCCACGAGCCGATGCCGCCGGCGCGCCTCGCCGGCTTCGCGCTGGTGTGGGTGGCGCTGATCGTGTTCACCGTCGACGGGCTCCGGCACGGCCGCCGAAGCTCCCGGGCGGCACTGCTGGCGGCCACTCCCGAACCCGCGGCGGCGACCTCGCGCTGATCCCGCCCGGTCAGCACCGTGCGGCCGTCAGGGAACGTCGTAGGCGAGCAGCGGCTTGCCGTCGTAACGGGTGAGCTCCAGCCGGATCAGGTCGGCGCCGGAGAACCGGGTCGTGCCGGAGAGCGCGACCTCCTTGCCCGGCGCGGCCACCCAGGAGCCCACCTGCTCGGTCGCCCCGTCGGGACCGTGCGCGACCAGCCGGAACGTGTACGCCTTGCCCCAGTCCGCGTTCTGCGCGTAGGCGCAGCGCATCGTCACCTCGGTCCCCCAACTGGTGCCGCGCAGCCCGATCTGCGCGCTCACCGGCGCGCCGCCCTGCAGCGGCGCCATGGAGACCATGGTGACGGCCGGCCGGTTCCCGTCCGGACGCCCGGTCGGGCCGATCCAGCCCACGCCGAGCCCGACGACCGCCGCCAGCGCGGCGGCGGCGAGGGCGCCACCGGTAGCCCGCCAGCGTCGGGCCCGCCGGTTCCGGCGTCGCTCCAACTGGGCGGCCGTGACCACCGTGGCGAGCCGTGGTCCGGCGGAGGGCGGGTCGGCGATCTGCTCGAACCCGGCAGGGTCGAGACGCCCCAGCAGACCGGGCAGCACGGCGATCTCGGCGACCGCCTGGCGGCACGCGGCACAGCCGCCCAGATGGTGCTCATAGGCCGCACGCTCCGCCGGCGAGAGGGCGCCCAGGACGTACGCGCCGTCGTCGTGCGAGTAGTCGCACCTCATTGGGTCACCCCCATCTCCGCTAACACGAGTCGCAACGACCGCAACGCATAGTGGGTACGGGACTTCACGGTGCCGGACGGCACGCCCAGCCGGGCGGCCGCCTCCGCCACCGACCGGCCCCGGTAGAAGCACTCCACGAGCACCTCGCGGTGCGGTTGGGAGAGGCGCGCGAGCGCCTCGGCGACCGTCCACGCCTCGACGGCCCGGTCGGCCTCGTCCACCGCGGGTGGTGGCTCGGGGACTTCGTCGGTGACGATCTCACCGACCCGCGCGCTGCGCCGCCGCCACGCATCGATCGCGAGGTTACGTGCGGTGGTGAAGAGCCACGCGCGTACGGAGCCCCGCTGGGGATCCAGCGACTCCGGATGTCGCCAGGCCCGCAGCAGCGTTTCCTGCACCAGGTCCTCGGCGCGCTGGCGGTCCCCGCCGGCAAGCCGCAGAGCGTGCGCGAACAGCGCGTCACCGTGCTCCTCGTGCAGCGCGCGCAGCAGTTGTGCGTCCTGGTCCGTCAAGAGCCGCCCTTCCCTTCCGGACTGTGACACGTAGCCGACCGCGGGCCGGTTCAAATACAGTTGTTCATCTTTCGTTCATCGAGCGGCCGGACCCCGCTCACAGCACGCTCCTAGCGTCCGCAAGCGTGCGCGCCGGCATGCCGTTCCCACGGTGGACGTGCCGGTCGTGCACCTGACCAGCGAGGAGGCTCCTGCCCTATGAGCGACCACACGAACCCGCGGCTGCTGCCCCTGCTCCGCCCCGTCGGGCACGGCGGGCGCACCCCGATGACGTGCCTCTACCGCTGCGGCAATGCCTGTGACCACCCGGTGCCGAACCAGTCCGACAACGCGTACTTCGGCGATCTCATGGCGGCCGGTGGGGACGTCGAGCCGTCGGCGACCGCCGGCGTTTCCCGCCGCGGGGTGGTACGGGCTGGCGCGCTCGGCGCGCTGGTGCTCGGCTTCGGCGGCGCGGTGGCGGGCGGTGCGCCCGCGCTGGCCGCCACCGGTGAGACCCGGACGAGCGGCGGCACGCCCCCGGGTGCGTTGAAGGGCCGCCCCGGCAGCGGCGCACTGACCTTCAAGCCGATCCCGCCGAACACGCTCGACAGCCTGGTGGTGCCGAACGGCTACGACCACGCCGTGGTGATCCGGTGGGGCGAGCCGGTGCTGCCGGACGGGCCGGAGTTGGACGTCCACCACCAGACCGGCGCCCGGCAGTCGAAGCAGTTCGGCTACAACAACGACTTCCTGGCGGTGTTACCGCTGGACAAGCGGGGTCGCTCGGCGCTCCTCTGGTCCAACCACGAGTACACCAACGAAGAGCTGATGTTCCCGGGCTTCACCAACCACGACGCGCTCACGGTGGATCAGGTGCGGGCGGCGATGGCGGCGCATGGCGGGTCCGTGGTGGAGCTGGAGCGGGTCGGCGACAGCGGACAGTGGACCGTGGTCCGCAACGGCCGGCGCCCCTACAACCGCCGGATCACCGCGCTCGCCACCACATTCGAGCTCACCGGTCCGGCCGCCGGATCGGACCTGCTCAAGACGGCGGCGGACCCGAGGGGCCGGACCGTCATCGGCATGCTCAACAACTGCGCCGGCGGCGTCACGCCGTGGGGGACGATCCTCTCCGGAGAGGAGAACTTCAACCAGTACTTCGTCGGCGGTGATGCCGCGCCCGAGGCGCTGAAGCCGACGCTCGCCCGCTACGGCGTCAGCACGACGGCCCGCTACCCCAGTGGCAGTCGCAAGTGGGATCGGGCGGACGAGCGGTTCGACCTGGCCCTGCACCCCAACGAGGCGCACCGCTTCGGGTGGATCGTCGAGGTCGATCCCTACGACCCCGAGTCGACCCCGCGCAAGCACACGGCGATGGGACGGTTCAAGCACGAGGGCGCGAACGTCATCGTGGCCAGGGACGGCCGGGTCGCCGCGTACATGGGTGACGACGAGCGCTTCGACTACCTCTACAAGTTCGTCTCCGACAAGAAGATGATGAAGGGGGACTCACGCGCCGCCCGTCGGCACAACCTGAGCCTGCTGGAGTCCGGGACGCTCTACGTGGCGAAGCTGGAGTTCACCAGCGCGGGCGAGATCGACGGCTCCGGCAAGCTCCCGTCCGACGGCGCGTTCAACGGCACCGGACGCTGGATCAAGCTGGTCAGCGGCAACCGCTCGTACGTCCCCGGGATGACCGCCGCCGACGTGCTGACGTTCGCCCGCGTCGCCGGCGACAAGGTCGGCGCGACCAAGATGGACCGTCCCGAGGATGTCCAGCCCAACCCGGTCAACGGCAAGATCTACGCGGCGCTGACCAACAACAGCAACCGGGGGGTCGGCAGCAACGCGGCGGCCGACGAGGCGAACCCGCGCAGGGCGAACAGGCACGGGCAGATTTTCGAGATCACGGAGGACCGCGGCGACCACACCGCCGAGACCTTCTCCTGGTCGCTGCCGATCGTCTGCGGCGACCCGGCGGACCCGGCGACCTACTTCGCCGGCTACGACAAGAGCAAGGTCTCGCCGATCTCCTGCCCGGACAACGTGGCGTTCGACCGTGCGGGCAACCTCTGGATCGCCACCGACGGCAACGCGCTGGGCAGCAACGACGGGCTCTTCGCGACCGCGATCGAAGGTCCGGAACGCGGTCACCTCAAGCAGTTCCTGACCGTGCCGGTGGGGGCGGAGACCTGCGGTCCGTTCATCACCGAGGACGAGCGCTCAGTCTTCGTGGCGGTGCAGCACCCTGGGGAGATCGACCGCGCCTCGATCGACAACCCCGCCTCCACCTGGCCGGACGGCGATTTCGCCAAGCCGTCGGTGGTCTGCACGTGGCGCCTCGACGGCGGGCACATCGGCAGCTGAGGGTCGACGCGGCACCGGGCCGGCTTCGGCACCGTGGGCGTTCCACCGGCGGTGGGACGCCCACGGTCGTCATGCGGAGTGGTCGACGGCCATGATGGCGTCGGAGACGGTGCGAGCGACCGCCAACAGCTTGGCCCGGACCACCCGCGCGGAGGTCATCATCTCGGCCGCCGGCAGGGCGCAGGCGAGCACGACGCGGCGCTCCATGTCCTTGTCGGGAGCGACCAGCACGGCCGCACACGCGACGCCCTGCCGGTACTGCCCCATCTCGAGGTGCATCCCGCGCCGGTCGCCCGCCGCGAGATCGGCGTCGAACGCCTCCACAGTGGTCAGGGTCGTGGAGGTGAACGGCCGCATGCCGTATTCCTTGAGGTAGCGGTAGCGCTGGTCGGGCGTGAGCGTGGCGAGCAGCGCCTTTCCGAGCGCCGTCGCATGCGCTCCCTCGTCGAAGCCGGGCACCAGGTCCTCCAGGAACGGCGACCGCGGTCCCTCCGCCGATGCGGTTATCGCTACCTGGCCTCCGATGAACCGGCCGAGGAAATGGCTGTAGCCGGTGTCCAGCGCCGCCCGGCGCAACGATTCGCCGACGGCGGGCGGACCGCGGAAGGCCGCCACCAACTCGCGGTAACGGTCGGCCACCTCCAACCCCACGATGTAGGTGCCGTCTTCCCTGCGGATGACGTAGCCCTCGTAGGCGAGGGTCCGCACGAGGTGGTAGGTGGTAGCGACGGTCAGCTCGCATCGTCGCGCAATCTGTTTGACGGTCAGGCCGCGCGGAGCACGGCCGACCGCTTCGAGCACCCGTAGTGCCCGCGACACGCTGCGGATCAGATCCGAAGGTTCCGCCAAGGGGTCGCGCACAACCACCTCCGACGCCGGGGACTTACACCATATGAAAAACGACGCCGGAGCGGAATGCCCGCGCGGATCGAGGGCGCCAAATATCCGACAGCAATGCGTGCGGTGTCCGACACGTGCGGTTCGTCCGGCCGGTTCGCGTAAGGTCACAAGCAATGGCAGAGATCATTACGGACGCACCCGCGTACGCGTCCGCCCCTCATCCGGTACGGGCCGCTGCCGGCGCGACCACGACCACCATCGCCTGCGTGCTGCCGGTGTTCCTCGTCGGTGGACTGGCCGTGCAACTGGGCGAGGAACTGCGCTTCTCCCCGGCCGGACTCGGCCTGGCGGTCTCCGTGTACTTCGGGGTCAGCGCGCTCGCCTCCGTACCCTCCGGTCGCCTGGTCGAACGGTGGGGGCCGACGGCCATCGCCCGCATCGGCATCGTGCTCTCCGCCGCGTCGCTCCTCGCCATCGGGCTGTTCGCCCGCTCGTTCCCCCTGCTCGTCGCCCTGTTGGCGGTCAGCGCCGGCGCCAACGCCCTCGGGCAACTCGCCAGCAACGCAGCGCTGGCGCAACAGGTGCCGCCCGGCCGGCAGGGCTTCTCCTTCGGCGTCAAGCAGGCCGCGATCCCCGTCTCGACGCTGCTGGCGGGCGCCGCGGTGCCCACCGTGGCACTGACCGTGGGCTGGCGGTGGGCCTTCATCACGGCCGCCGGGACCGCGCTGGCGGCGCTCGCCCTCGTACCCCGCGGCCACCGCCCACCGCAGCGGCGGGCGACGGGTCCGGACGGCGGGCGCGCCACTGCGGCGCTCGTCACCATCGGCGTCGCCGCGACGCTCGCCGCCGGCGCGGCCAACGCCCTCGGCACCTTCCTCGTCGACTCGGCGGTCGTCCGCGGGATCGGCCCCGCGCTGGCCGGGCTGACCCTGACGCTCGGCAGCGCGATCTGCGTCGCCGGCCGCGTCCTCGCCGGCTGGATGGCCGACCGGCGCAGCGGCGGACACATCGCCACCATCGCCGGAATGCTGGTGATCGGCGCGCTCGGGCTGACGCTGCTGGCGAGGTCCGGGCCGGTCACCCTCACCGTCGGAGTCGCCCTCGGCTTCGGGCTCGGCTGGGCCTGGCCAGGACTGATGAACTTCGCCGTCGTCCGGCTTCATCCGCAGGCCCCGGCCACCGCCACGTCGATCACCCAGACCGGGGTGTACGCCGGCGGCGCGGTCGGTCCGCTGGCGCTCGGCGCCGTCGCGACACACGCCGACTATCCGATGATGTGGCTGACCGCCGCCGTGGCGATGCTCCTGGCCGCGGCGCTGATGCTCGTCGGCGGCCGGATGCTCAGCGCGCGGCAGTAGAGCCTGGCCGCACCTCGGGCGGGTCTAGCTGGTGCGGTCGGCGATGAAGTCGCAGAGCGATTCCAGCGCGCGCCGCGGGAAGCCGTCCGGCAGCGGAGCCAACTGCTGCCGTGCCTCCTCCGCGTAGCTGCGAACCGTCTCCCGCGCCTGCTTCATAGCCGGCGACTCCCGCAGCAGACCGAGCGCCTCGGCGTGCAGGTCGTCCTCGGTGACCGGACCGGCCGACAGGATCTCCCGGAGCCGCAGCGACGCCGCGTCGGAGTCGTCCGAGCCGAGCGCGTAGAGCACCGGCAACGTCGGCACGCCCTCGCGCAGGTCGGTGCCGGGCGTCTTGCCCGACTGCCCCGACTCCGAGGCGATGTCGAGCAGGTCGTCGGAGAGCTGGAACGCGACGCCGATCGTCTCGCCATACCCGGCGAGCGCCTCGATGTGCTCGGGCGTCGCACCGCCGAACATGCCGCCGAACCGTGCGGACGTCGCGATCAACGACCCCGTCTTCTCGGCGATGACCTGCAGGTAGTGCGCGACCGGGTCGTCGCCCTCGCGCGGGCCGACGGTCTCCGCGATCTGGCCGTGCACGAGCCGGGCGAACGTCCGGGCCTGCAGCCGGACCGCCTCCGTGCCCAGGTCGGCGGCGATATCCGCCGCGCGGGCGAAGAGGTAGTCGCCGACCAGGATCGCCACCGAGTTGGTCCAGCGCGAGTTGGCGCTGGGGGCACCGCGACGCACCGGGGCCTCGTCCATCACGTCGTCGTGGTAGAGCGTCGCCAGATGGGTGAGCTCCATGACCACGGCCGCCGGCACGACCAGCGGTGAGTCAGGGTCGCCGAAGTGCGAGCCCAGCGCCACCAGCAGCGGCCGGAAACGCTTGCCGCCCGCGTCCACCAGATGCCGCGCAGCCTCGGTGACGAAGGGGTCTGCGCTCGTCACGCAACTGCGCAGCTCCGCCTCGACCCCCTGGAGGGTGCCGAGCACCGATGCCTCGAGGACGGGGTCGACGAAGTCGAGCCCGATCGAGGTCAGCGCAGCTGAGCTCTTTGCGCTGGTCCGATCGTCAGCCGTCCTCACCACACCCCCCACGATGCCACACCGACCCCACCGCCCCCGGTCGGGGGCGGCGGGCACAACTTACGGCACAAATTCGGCGGCGCGGTTGGTCAGGTCGAGCAACGACTCCGGCGCCACACCGAGCACCAAGGTGGCCACCACGCCGATGGTGAGCGCCGCGGCGGTCAACCCGCCCGGAACCAGCACGGTCGGCGTCGACTCGCCCGGCTCGCTCAGCCACATCATGACCACGACCCGCAGGTACGGGAAGGCGAGAATCATGCTGCTCAGCACGCCGACGATGACCAGCCAGTTGTGGCCGGCGCCGGACGCCGCCCCGAAGACCGCGAACTTGCTGGTGAAGCCGCTGGTCACCGGGATACCCGCGAAGGCCAGCAGGATGAACGTGAAGACTCCGGCGAAGAGTGGGGAACGCCGGCCGAGTCCCGCCCAGCGGGACAGGTGCGTCGCTTCGCCGTCCGCGTCCCGGACCAGCGTGACGACACCGAAGGCGGCGATCACCGTGAAGCCGTACGCCACCAGGTAGAACATCGTGCTGGCGAGGCCCTCCTTGCTGATCGCGAGCGCGCCGACCAGAAGGTAGCCGGCGTTCGCCACGGACGAGTAGGCGAGCAGCCGCTTGATGTCGGTCTGGGTGACCGCGAGCACCGAGCCGACGAGCATCGTGAGGACCGCCACCGCGCCGAGCACCGGCGCGTACGCCCACTCCGCACCGCCGAACGCGACGTGCAGCACGCGCAGCAGGGCGCCGAACGCGGCGACCTTCGTGCAGGCGGCCATGAAGCCGGTGATCGGGGTCGGCGCGCCCTGGTAGACGTCGGGCGTCCACACGTGGAACGGAGCCGCGGCCGCCTTGAAGAGCAGACCGACCGCGATCAGCGCGATGCCGGCGTAGAGCAGCGCCGGGCTGACGGGCGAGTTCCGGACCGCCTCCTGGATGGTGGCGAAGTCGACGCCGCCGCCGTTGTCGCCGGGGCCGACCGGGGTGCCCGCCGTGAAGCCGTAGACCAGCGCCAGTCCGAAGAGGAAGAACGCCGAGGCGTACGCGCCGAGCATGAAGTACTTCAGCGCCGCTTCCTGGCTCAGCAGCCGCCGGCGGCGGGCCAGGGCGCAGAGCAGGTAGAGCGGGAGCGAAAGGACCTCGAGCGCGACGAACATGGTCAGCAGGTCGCTCGCCGCGACGAAGAGCAGCATGCCGCCGAGGGCGAAGAGCGCCAGCGGGTAGACGTCGGTCGCGCCGGGCTCCCGTACCGTCTGGTCGCGGTCGGCGTCCGAGCCGACAACGATCGCGGCCTGGGCGACGAACGGGCCGCCGCGCTCCAGCGAGCGCTCACCGATGAGCAGGATCGACACCACGCCCAGCACGAGGATCGCGCCCTGCAGGAACAGCGTCGGGCCGTCGATGGCGATCGCCCCACCGGCGGTGACGGTCCGGGTGTCGGCGTGCAGCACGACGGTGACCAGCGCGGCCACCATGGCCGCGAGCGACAGGACGAGCTGTACGACGTGGCGCATCGCCCGCGGCACGAACGCCTCGACGAACACACCGACGCAGGACGCCCCGAACAGGATCAGCATCGGGGCGATCGCCCCGTAGTTGATGGACGGGAGTCCGAGCGACTCTGTCATTTCGCGGCCTCCGTGGTGACCGCCGTCGGCGCGGGGTCGGATTTGCCGACGTCCTCCATGGTGGCCTGGACGGCGGGGTTGATGACGTCGGTGACCGGCTTCGGATAGAAGCCGAGCAGCAGGATCAGGGCGATCAGCGGAGCGACCACCACCTTTTCCCGCACGGTGAGGTCGCGGCGCATGCCCTCGATCGCCGGGAGCGCCGGGTTGAGCGTGCCCTGCGTGGTGCGCTGCACCATCCAGAGCACATAGGCGGCGGCCAGGATGACACCGAGGGTCGCGATGACCGCGACCGTCTTGTTGACCGCGAAGGTGCCGAGCAGCACCAGGAACTCGGAGATGAACGGCGCCGTACCGGGCAGGGCCAGCGAGGCGAGACCGGCGAAGAAGAGCACGCCGGCCAGGACCGGGACGAGCTTGCCGGCGCCGCCGAAGTCACTGACCAGGGCGGAGCCACGCCGCGACACCAGCATGCCGACGACCAGGAAGAGCAGCCCGGTCGCCAGACCGTGGTTGAGCATGTACAGCACCGCGCCGGTGCCGGCCTGGCTGGTGAAGGCGAAGATGCCGACACCGATGAAGCCGAAGTGCGCGATCGACGTGTACGACACGAGCCGCTTGAGGTCGTTCTGACCGACCGCCAGCAGCGCCGCGTAGATGATGCCGATCAGCGCCAGCGCCATCGCATAGGGCGCGAACCACTTCGACGCCTCGGGGAAGAGCGGCAGGCAGTAGCGGAGGATGCCGAACGTGCCGACCTTGTCCATCACACCGACCAGCAGCGCCGCCGAACCCGCCGGCGCCGCGGCGCCCGAGTCGGGGAGCCATGTGTGGAACGGGAAGAACGGCGCCTTGATCGCGAAGGCGATGAAGAAGCCGAGGAAGAGCCAGCGCTCCGTCCCGGTGGACATGTCGATCTGGGTCAACGACTGCCAGTCGAAGGTGCGTCCGCCGACGACCCACAGGCCGATCACGGCGGCGAGCATGAACAGACCGCCGACGAGCGAGTAGAGGAAGAACTTCACCGCCGCGTACTGGCGCTGGTGACCGCCGTAACTGCCGATGAGGAAGTACATCGGCACCAGCATGACCTCGAAGAACACGTAGAACAGGAAGACGTCGGCGGCGGCGAAGACACCGATCATTGTGGCCTCGAGGACCAGCAGCAGGGCGAAGTAGACCGGGACCGACCGCTTGAGCTTGTCCGCGTCGTGCCACGAGGCAAGGATCACCAGCGGCACGAGCACGGCGATGAGCATCAGCATCACCAGCGCGATGCCGTCCGCCGCGAACGTGAAGTTGACGCCCCAGGAGGGGATCCACGAGTAGGACTCGCGGAACTGGAACCGCTCGCCACCCGCCTTGAACGCCACCCACATCACGATGGCCAGCACCAGGACGGCCAGCGACCAGCCGAACGCGACCCGCTTGGCCAGCTCGGGTCTCGTGCGTGGCAGGAACGCCACGACGAGCGCGCCGAGCAGCGGCGCCACGGTCAGCACCGACAAGAACGGAAACTCTGTCACGCCAGCCATCCCATCTGAAGGGCGAGGAACGCCGCGACCACCAGCAGGGCGCCGGCGAGCACCGACATCGCGTACGACCGGACGTACCCGGTCTGCAGCCGCCGCAGCCGGCCCGAACCGCCGCCGACGGCGGCCGCGAGCAGGTTGACGCCACCGTCGATGACCTTGCCATCGAGGAACACCAGGGCGCGGGTCAGGTAGATGCCGGGCTTCTCGAAGACAGCCTCGTTGAAGGCGTCGGTGTAGAGGTTCTTCCGCGCCGCGGTGACGACCGGGCCCGCCGGCAGCTCCTGGGGCGCGGTGCCCTTGCGGAACAGCACGTACGCCAGGCCGACGCCGATCACCGTGACCGCGATGGAGAGCACGGTGATGGTGACGTGCGACAGGAGCGCCTCGTGCCCCTCCTCCTGCGCGCCGAGGACCGGGGTCAGCCAGTCCGGCACCGAGGTGGCCATCAGCCAGCCGGCGGCGACCGAGCCGACCGACAGCAGGATCAGCGGGATCGTCATCACCGGCGGCGACTCGTGCGGGTGCTCGATCTCATCGGTCCACCGCTTGGGGCCGTGGAAGGTGAGCACGAAGAGCCGCGTCATGTAGAAGGCGGTCAGGCCGGCGCCGAGCAGCGCGGCGCCGCCGTAGAGCCAGGCGGTCCAGCCGTGCCGGGCGAAGGCGGCGACGATGATCGGCTCCTTGGTGAAGAAGCCGGAGAGCGGCGGGATGCCGATGATCGCGAGCCAGCCGGTGGCGAAGGTGATCCAGGTGACCTTCATGTACTTCGACAGGCCGCCGAAGCGCCGGATGTCGGTCTGCTCGTGCATGCCGTGCATGACCGAGCCGGCGCCGAGGAACATGTTGGCCTTGAAGAAGCCGTGCGCGAGCAGGTGGACGATCGCGAGCGCGTACGCCCCGCCGCCGAGCCCGACGCCGAGGAACATGTAGCCGATCTGGCTCACCGTCGACCAGGCGAGGATCCGCTTGATGTCGTCCTTGGCGCAGCCGATGACGCAGCCGATCAGCAGGGTGAGCGCGCCGACGCTGACCACCACGGTCTGCAGCGTCGGGTTGGCGGTGAAGATCGGGTTGGACCGCGCGATCAGGTAGACGCCCGCGGTGACCATCGTCGCGGCGTGGATCAGCGCGGAGACCGGGGTGGGACCCTCCATCGCGTCGGGCAGCCATGCCTGGAGCGGGAACTGGCCGGACTTGCCGGCGGCACCGAGCAGGAGCAGCAGCCCCATCGTCAGGATGATGCCGGCGGTGAGCGCCCCGACGCCGTTGAACACCGCGTCGAACTGGGTGGTGCCGAGCGTGGCGAACATGATGAAGATCGCGATGAGCAGGCCGGCGTCGCCGATCCGGTTCATCAGGAACGCCTTCTTACCGGCGGTGGCCGCGGACGGCAGGTGGTTCCAGAAGGAGATCAGCAGGTACGACGCGAGGCCCACGCCTTCCCAGCCGAAGAAGAGCATCACGTAGTTGTTGCCGAGCACCAGCAGCAGCATCGCCGCGACGAAGAGATTGAAGTACGCGAAGAAGCGGCGCCGACCGGGGTCGTGCTCCATGTAGCCGACGGCGTAGAGGTGGATCAGGGATCCGACGCCGGTGATGAGCAGGACGAAGACCGCCGACAGCGGGTCGAAGAGCATGCCGAAGTCGACCTTCAGGCTGCCGACCTCGATGAACTTCCACAGGCTCAGCTCGACCGACCGGTTGGCCAACCCGCGCAGCTGGAGAAAGTAGGTCACGCCCAGCACGAAGCTCGCCGCGATGCTGGCCACACCGAGCCAGTGACCCCACCGGTCGGCCCGGCGGCCGAGCAGCAGCAGGACGGCGGCGCTGGCCAGCGGAATGGCCACGAGCAGCCACACGCTACTCAGCAGCCCCGTGGCCTGGGCGTACTGCACAGTCTCTTCCACTTGGGGGCCCCTTTAGTACTTGAGCAGGTTCGCGTCGTCGACGCTCGCCGAGCGTCGAGTCCGGAAGATCGACATGATGATGGCGAGGCCCACCACGACCTCGGCCGCCGCAACCACCATGACGAAGAACGCCATGATCTGACCGTTGAGGTTGCCGTTGATCCGGCTGAACGTGACGAGCGCCAGGTTCGCCGAGTTGAGCATCAGCTCGACGCACATGAACAGCACGATCGCGTTGCGCCGGATCAGCACTCCCACCGCGCCGATGGTGAAGAGCACCGCCGCGAGGATCACGTAGTAGTCAGGAGTCACTTTTCCGTCCCCTTCAGCGCGGCCTCGGACGAGGTCAGCTCACGCGTGGGCAGGATCTTGGAGTGCGTGGTGTCGCTCAGCGTGCCGTCCGGCAGTCGCGCCGGGGTGGCCACCGAGGTGGAGGTGGCGAAGACGCCGGGGCCGGCCTTCGGGCCGGGGTAGTTGCCCGGCGCGAAGCGGGCCCGCATCTGCTCCACCTGGGTGAGCCGCTCCCCCTTGCGCCGCTCGACGTGCGCCAGCACCATCGCGCCGACGGCGGCGGTGATCAGCAGCGCCGAGGTGACCTCGAAGGCGAAGACGTACCTGGTGAAGAGCAGGCGGGAGATCCCCTGCACGTTGCCGTTGGCGTTGGCCGCGTCCAGGCCGACCGCGCTGGTGCCCTCGAGCGCCCGGAACAGCCCGGTGCCGATGAGCGCGGCGAAGGCCACACCGAGCACGAGCGCGGCGACCCGCTGCCCGCGCAGCGTCTCGATCAGCGAGTCGGACGAGTCCCGGCCGACCAGCATGAGGACGAAGAGGAAGAGCATCATGATCGCGCCGGTGTAGACGATGATCTGCACCATGCCGATGAATGGCCCGGACTGCAGGACGTAGAAGACGCCCAGACAGAGCATGGTCAGCACCAGCCAGAGCGCCGAGTGGACGGCGTTACGCGCCCACACCATGCCGATCGCGCCCAGCAGGGCGAGCGGGGCGAGGATCCAGAACGTGACCGCCTCGCCGGTGGAGACGTGCTGGCTCGCCGCCAGCACTGTCTGCGCCGTCGTCATTTCCTGTCTCCCGTCGCACCGGAGCCGTCGACCGTCCCGGTCTCGGACCAGGGGGCCCGCTCGGCGCCGGCCGAGGTGCCCGGGTTGGTCAGCGCACCGACGTAGTAGTCCTTTTCGGTGTCACCCAGCCGCATCGGGTGCGGCGGCTGCTCCATACCCGGCAGCAGCGGAGCGAGCAGCTGCTCCTTGGTGAAGATCAGATCCTGCCGGGAGTCGCGGGCCAGCTCGTACTCGTTGCTCATGGTCAGCGAACGGGTCGGGCACGCCTCGATGCAGAGACCGCAGAAGATGCAGCGGGCGTAGTTGATCTGGTAGACGCTGGCGTACCGCTCACCGGGCGAGAAGCGCTGCTGCTCGGTGTTGTCGCCACCCTCGACGTAGATCGCATCGGCCGGGCAGGCCCAGGCGCAGAGTTCGCACCCGATGCACTTCTCCAGGCCGTCCGGGTGCCGGTTGAGGATGTGCCGCCCGTGGTAGCGGGGGGCCGAGACCGGCGGCTTGAACGGATAGTCGGTGGTGATGACCTTCCGGAACATGTGGGAGAAGGTCACGCCGAAGCCTTTGACGGAACCGAATGCCATCTCACACCTCCTTTTCGTCGGAGCTTGCCGGACCGGCCCCGTCCGTTGCCGTGGCCCCGGACGTCGTGCTCGCCATCGCGGGCTGCCGCTCGGCGACGGCCCGACGTGCCCGGGGGCTCGGCGGCACCTGCAGGTCCAGCGGCGGGACGGGGAAGCTCCCCTTCGGCCGCCGGGCGATCTGCTGATCCAGCGTCGGCACCGGCGGCGCCGTGCGGGTGGGCCAGAGCAGCGTGATCAGCAGTACGGCGAGGATGAGACCGCCGATGATGGTGTAGCGGGTGCCGCTGGCGGTCGTCTGGTTCTGGATCGTCTTGATGCCGGCGAGCGCCAGGATCCAGACCAGGTTGACCGGGATCAGCACCTTCCAGCCGAAGCGCATGAACTGGTCGTAGCGCAGCCGCGGCAGCGTGGCCCGCAGCCAGATGAAGCCGAAGAGCAGGATCAGCACCTTGCCGAGGAACCAGAGCATCGGCCACCAACCGGAGTTGGCGCCGGCCCAGAAGCTGATCGGCCACGGCGCCCGCCATCCGCCCAGGAAGAGCGTGGTGCAGACCGCCGAAACGGTGATCATGTTGATGTACTCGGCGAGGTAGAACATCGCGAACTTGAACGACGAGTATTCGGTGTGGAAGCCACCGACCAGCTCGGACTCGGCCTCGGGAAGGTCGAACGGGGCCCGGTTGGTCTCGCCGACCGCCGAGATCGCGTAGATGATGAAGCTCGGCAGCAGCAGCACGCAGTACCAGCCCGGTGCGGTGAACTCCATGTCGAAGAACGTGACCGGGTTGCCGTTCTCCTGCGCGCGGACGATCTCCGAGGTCGACATGGTGCCGGCGGTCATGAAGACCGCGACGAAGGAGAGCCCCATCGCGACCTCGTACGAGATCATCTGGGCGCTGGAGCGGAGCGCGCCGAGGAGCGGGTAGGTCGAGCCGGACGCCCAGCCCGCGAGCACGACGCCGTAGATGCCCATGCCGGAGCAGGCCAGCACCAGCAGCACCGACACCGGGGTGTCGGTGAGCTGCAGCGGGGTGCGCTCTCCGAAGATCGACACCGTCGGCCCGAACGGGATCACCGAGAACGCCGTGAACGCGCAGACCGCCGAGATCACCGGGGCGAGGAAGTAGACGACCTTGTCGGCCGTCTTCGGGATGATCTCTTCCTTGAACGGCAGCTTCAAACCGTCGGTCAGCGACTGCAGCCAGCCGTTCGGCCCGACCTGGTTGGGGCCGGGGCGCTGCGCCATCCGCGCGACGACCTTGCGCTCGTAGTTGATCGTGAAGAGCGTCAACAGGAGCAGCATCGCGAAGACGCCGACGACCTTCACCAGCACCAGCCACCAGACCTCGTTGCCGAAGTCCTGCAGCGTGGGGCTCTGGGCGAGGTATGTCACTTGGCCCACCTTCCGTTCGCGACTGCCCGCGTCTCAGCGGCCGGGAGCGGCCGGACGGCCGCGAGCTCACTCCTCGCGCTCACGCGACACCGCCTGCGTTGAGCAGCGGCCCCGGACGGCCGGTGGCGTCCGCCGCGACCGTACGTCCGGCGGAAACCCGCACGACCGCCCCGGACGTGACGCCGAGGCTGCGCCGGACGGTCGAACCGGGTGAGTTGGTCGGCAGCCACACCACGCCCTCGGGCATGTCGGTGATCGCCGCCGGAAGGGTGAGACCACCGCGGTCGGTGTCGACCGTGACAGCCTCGCCGTCGGCGACGCCGAGCGTCTCCGCCGTACCCTTCGCCAGCCGGACCACCGGCACCCTCGCCGTGCCACCGAGGTGTTCGTCGCCGTCGGTCAGCGCGCCGAGGTCGATCAGGTGGTGCCAGGTCGCCAGCACGGCCTCGCCGTCCCCGCCCCGCCGCGCGGCGGCCGGCTCGACCGCCGGAGCGGCCGGGCGGTCCGCGCGGGTCGCCGGCAGCGTGCCCAGCTCGCGGCGGATGCCGTTGACGTCGGCGGTGCCGAGGGTGACACCCAACTGCGCCGCGATCGCGTCGAGCACGCGGCCGTCGTTCATCGCCGTCGTGTTGAGCACCGCCTCGAACGTCCGCAGACGCCCTTCCCAGTCGACGAAGCTGCCGGCCTTCTCGACCACCGGCGCGACCGGAAGGACCACGTCGGCCCGGCGGCTCACGGCGCTGTGCCGCACCTCCAGGCTGACCAGGAACGGCACCGTGTCGAGCGCCTCTTCGGCGAGGCGCGGGTCGGCCAGGTCGGCCGGGTCCACTCCGGCGACGACCAGCGCGCCGATGCGGCCCTCGGCCGCCGCCGCGATGATCCCGTCGGTGTCCCGTCCGACCCGGCTCGGGATGACCCCGGCCGCCAGGTCCCACGCGCCGGCCAGCTCGGCCCGCGCCACCGCGTCGCCGACCGGACGGGCGCCCGGCAGCAGATTGGGCAGGCAGCCGGCGTCGACAGCACCCCGGTCGCCTGCGCGCCGCGGCACCCAGGCCAGCTTCGCCCCGGTACGGGCGGCGAGCGCGGCGGCCGCCGACAGTCCGCCCGGGACGGAGGCGAGCCGCTCACCGACCAGCAGGATCGCGCCCTCGACGCCGAGCGCCTCGGCCACGGCCGCGTCGTCGGCCAGCACCCGGCCCTCGTCGCCGGGGACCGTGGTCACCAGCGTCGCGCCGAGCTTCTCGAACGCACGGGTCGCGAACGGGGCGACCGCCAGCACGCGCAGCCGCTTCTTCGTGTAGGCCTTGCGCAGCCGGAGGAAGAGGATGGGGCACTCTTCCTCGGGCTCCAGGCCGACGATCACCACGGCCGGCGCCTTCTCGACGTCGGCGTAGGTGACGTCGGTGCTACCGGCGACGCGGGCGGCCAGGAACTCGGTCTCCTCGGCGGAGACCGGCCGGGCGCGGAAGTCGATGTCGTTGGTGTGCAGCGCGACCCGGGCGAACTTCGCGTACGCGTACGCGTCCTCGACAGTGAGCCGGCCCCCGGTGAGCACCCCGACGCCGTGCGCGCCGTCACGGGCCTTGCGCAGCCCGTCGGCGGCGACGGCGAACGCCTCGCTCCACGATGCCTCGCGCAGCTCACCGGTCTTGGCGTCGCGCACGAGCGGGTTGGTCATCCGGTCGAAGGCGGTGGCGTACCGGAAGCCCCACCGGCCCTTGTCGCAGTTCCACTCCTCGTTCACCGCGGCGTCGTCGCCGGCCAGTCGACGCATCACCTTGCCGCGGCGGTGGTCGGTGCGCTGGGCGCAGCCGGCCGAGCAGTGCTCGCAGACGCTCGGCGTGGAGACCAGGTCGAACGGGCGGGCGCGGAAGCGGTACTGGGCACCGGTGAGCGCGCCCACCGGGCAGATCTGCACGGTGTTGCCGGAGAAGTAGGAGTTGAAGGGGACGTCGCCTTCGCCGCCCTCTTCGCCTCCGTACACCTCGTCGCGGTAGACGTTGATCTGCTCGCCGGACGAGCGGTCCATCAGGTCGATGAACTTGTCGCCCGCGATCTCCTCGGAGAACCGGGTGCAGCGCTGGCAGAGCACGCAGCGTTCCCGGTCGAGGAGGACCTGGCTGGAGATGTTGACCGGCTTCTCGTACTCGCGCTTCTGCTCGTGGAACCGCGAGTCGGTGCGCCCGGTCGACATGGCCTGGTTCTGCAGCGGGCACTCGCCGCCCTTGTCACACATCGGGCAGTCGAGCGGGTGGTTGACCAGGAGCAGCTCCATGATCCCCTCCTGGGCCTTCTTGGCCACGGGAGAGGTGAGCTGGGTCCGGACGACCATGCCGTCGGCGACGGTCTGGGTGCACGAGGCGACCGGCTTGCGCTGGCCCTCCACATCGACCAGGCACTGGCGGCAGGCGCCAGCCGGGGCGAGCAGCGGGTGGTCGCAGAAGCGCGGGATCTCGATGCCCAACTGCTCGGCGACCCGGATGAGCAGCGCACCCTTCGGCGCGGTCACCTCGATGCCGTCGATGGTGAGCGTGACGGTGTCGGCCGCCTTGGCTACCTCGGTCATTAGTGCGCTCCCACGAGGGTCTTCGCCGACAGCTTGGGCGCCGTCCGACCCTCGATGTAGTCCACGTAGTCCTGCTTGAAGAACTTCAGTGAGGAGGTCACCGAACTGGTGGCGCCGTCACCGAGGCCGCAGAACGAGCGGCCCAGGATGTTGTCGCAGGTGTCCAGCAGGGTGTCGAGGTCCTCGTGCGTGCCCTGGCCGGCGAGGATCCGCCGGTAGACGCGCACCATCCAGTAGTTGCCCTCCCGGCACGGGGTGCACTTGCCGCACGACTCGTGGTGGTAGAACTCCAGCCACCGGTACGTCGCGTAGACCGGGCAGTCCTGGTCGGAGAAGATCTGCGTCGCCGTGGTGCCCAGGATGGAGCCCGCCCCGGCGACCCCCTCGAAGTCCATCGGCACATCGAGGTGCTCGGCGGTGAGCAGCGGCGTCGACGATCCGCCGGGTGTCCAGAACTTCAGGTTGTGCCCGGGCTGCATGCCACCCGCGAGTTCGATGAGCTCGCGCAGCGTGATCCCCATCGAGGCCTCGTACTGCCCGGGGTTGGCGATCCGGCCGGAGAGCGAGTAGATCATCGGCCCGGAGGACTTCTCCGTGCCCATCGTCTTCCACCAGGCCGCGCCACCGAGCACGATGTACGGCACGCTGGCGATGGTGCCGACGTTGTTGACCACCGTGGGGCAGGCGTAGAGGCCGTGGGTCGCCGGGAACGGCGGGCGGAGCCGGGGCTGACCGCGGAAGCCCTCCAGCGAGTCCAGCAGCGCGGTCTCCTCGCCACAGATGTAGGCGCCGGCGCCGCTGTGCACGACCAGATCGAGGTCGAAACCGGAGCCCATGATGTTCGAGCCCAGGTAGCCGGCCTTGTACGCCTCGGCGACCGCGTTGCGCAGCCGACGCGCGGCGTGCACCGCCTCACCGCGGATGTAGATGTAGGCCCGGTTCGCCCGGATCGCGTACGACGCGATGATCACGCCCTCGACCAGCGAGTGCGGGTCGTGCGTCATCAGCGGCAGGTCCTTGCAGGTGCCCGGCTCGCCTTCGTCGGCGTTGACCACCAGGTAGTGCGGCTTCCCGTCGTTCTGCGGGATGAAGCCCCACTTGAGACCGGTGGGAAAGCCCGCGCCACCACGACCGCGCAGCCCCGAGTCCTTCACCAACTGGATCAGGTCGTCGGGGTGGACGGCGAGCGCCTTCCGCAGGGCGGCGTAGCCGTCGAGCCGCTCGTAGACGTCGAGCCGCCAGGCGTCCGGCGACAGCCAGCGCTTGGTGAGGACCGGGGTCAGCTTCTCCAGCGTCTCCCGCCGAGGCTGAGTCACTTGTCTGCCTCCTTCGGCGATGCCGCCGAGTCACCGGCCGGCTTGCCATCACTGGCGGGCTTGTTGGCCGCCACCCCGGCCGCCTCGGCGGCCTTGGCGTCGTCCGCCGGCGCCGGCCCGTCGGCGGGAACCTTGGTGCCGGGCGCGTCCGGAACCGCGGTCTTGGCGTCCGGCGCCCGCGTCTCGGCGGCACGGATCTCCGGCGACTTGTCCTGCGGCGCCTTCACGTCCGGCGCGGTGGTCCCGGTCGCCGCGGCCGGGGTCTTCGTCGCCGTCGCGCCCCCGTCCTGCTTGCTGACGATCGGGGTGTTCGGGTCGAAGCCCGGCACCGAGACGCCGTGCTGCTGGGCCAGGCGCAGACCGCGCAGGGTGGCGTCGCCGGCCGGTCCTTCGCCGACCGCGCCGTCGCGGGTGTCGGCGAACCCGGCGAGCTGCAGCGACATCTCCTTGAGCGTGCAGAGCCGCGGGCCACGGGTCGGCATCGGCCGCCCGCCGCCGCGCAGTTCGTCCACGACCGCGACCGCGCTGTCCGGGTCGACCTTGTCGAAGAAGTCGTAGTTGACCGTCATGACCGGGCCGTAGTCGCAGGCCGCCAGGCACTCGGCGTGCTCGAGCGTGATGGTGCCGTCGGCCGTCGTCTCGTCGTGCCCCACACCCAGGTGCTCGGTCAGCGTGTCGTAGACCTGCTGACCGCCGAGCACGTTGCACATCGTGTTGGTGCAGACGCTGACCAGAAAGTCCCCGGTCGGGCGGCGCTTGTACATCGTGTAGAAGGTGGCCACCGCGCCGACCTGGGCCTTGTTCAGGCCCAGCACCTCGGCGCAGAACGCGACGCCGGCCGGCGACACGTAGCCCTCCTCCGACTGCACCAGGTGCAGCAGCGGCAGCAGCGCCGAGCGCGACCGGTCGGCGGGGTACCGCGCGATGATCTCGCGCGCCCGCTCCCGGGTCTCTTCACTGAAAGACATCAGCGGTCACACCCACCCATCACGGGGTCCAGTGAGGCGCCGCCGGCGATCACGTCCGCCAGCAGTGCGCCCTCGGCCATCGCGGGGATGGCCTGCAGGTTGACGAAGCTCGGCTCCCGGTAGTGCACCCGGTAGGGGCGCGTGCCGCCGTCGGAGACCGCGTGCACACCCAGCTCACCGCGGGGGCTCTCGATCGCGACGTAGACCTGCCCCGGCGGGACGCGGAAGCCCTCGGTGACGAGCTTGAAGTGGTGGATCAGCGACTCCATCGACTGACCCATGATCTTCGCGACGTGCTCGAGCGAGTTGCCCATGCCGTCGACGCCGATCGCGAGCTGCGCCGGCCAGGCGACCTTCTTGTCCGCCACCATGATCGGGCCGGGCTTGAGCCGGTCGACCGCCTGCTGCACGATCTTCATCGACTCGCGGATCTCGGCGAGCCGCACCAGGTAGCGGCCCCACACGTCGGCCGTCGTCGCGGTCGGCACGTCAAACTCGTACGTCTCGTAGCCGCAGTACGGCATCGTCTTGCGCAGGTCCCAGGCGAGCCCGGCCGAGCGCAGCACCGGACCCGTGACGCCCAGCGCGAGGCAGCCCGTCACATCCAGCACCGCCACGCCCTGCGTGCGGTCCTTCCAGATGATCTGGCCGCTGAGCAGGTCCTCGTACTCCTTGAGCCGCTTGGGCAGGTAGTCGAGGAACTCGTGGATCTTCTTGACGGCCTCGTCCGGCACGTCCTGCGCGACGCCGCCCGGCCGGATGTACGCCATGTTCATCCGCAGCCCCGAGCAGAGCTCGAAGATGTCCAGGATGTACTCGCGCTCCCGGAAGCCGTAGAGCATCATCGAGATCGCGCCGAGCTCCATGCCGGTCGTCGCCAGCCAGACCAGGTGCGAGGAGATCCGGTTGAGCTCCATCATGAGCACGCGGATCGTGTTCGCCCGCTCGGTGATCTGGTCCTCGATGCCGAGGAGCCGCTCGACCGCGAGGGCGTAACCGGTCTCGTTGAAGATCGGCGCGAGGTAGTCCATGCGGGTGACGAAGGTCGTCCCCTGCACCCAGTTGCGGTATTCGAGGTTCTTCTCGATGCCGGTGTGCAGATAGCCGACGACCGGGCGGGCCTCACGGACCGTCTCGCCCTCCAGCTCCAGGACCAGCCGGAGCACGCCGTGGGTCGACGGGTGCTGCGGACCCATGTTGACGACGATCCGCTCGTCCATGGGGTCCGTGCCGCTGACGACCGAGTCCCAGTCACCGCCGGTGACCGTGAAGACCTTGCCCTCGGTGGTCTCGCGCTCCTGCGCGTAGCTCGGATTGGTGGAAGTGCTCACTGGTAGCTCCTCCGCTCGTCGGGAGGGGGAATCTGTGCACCCTTGTACTCGATCGGCACGCCGCCGAGCGGGTAGTCCTTGCGCTGCGGGTGGCCCTCCCAGTCGTCCGGCATGAGGATCCGGGTGAGGCTGGGGTGGCCGTCGAAGATGACGCCGAACATGTCGTACGTCTCCCGCTCCTGCCAGTCGGCCGTCGGGTAGACGCTGGTCACCGTCGGCAGGTGCGGCTCGGCGACCGGGACCGCCGCCTCCAGCCGCACCCGACGCCGGTAGGTCATCGAGGTCAGGTGGTAGGTGATGTGCAGCCGCCGCTCGTCGGAGCCGAGGTAGTCGACCCCGGAGACCGAGGAGCAGAGCTCGAAGCGGAGCGACTCGTCGTCCCGCATCACCTGGCACACCTCGGCGATCTTGTCCGGTCGGATGTGCAGGGTGAGCTCACCCCGGTCCACGACGACCTTCTCGATCGCGTCGGCGAAGGCCGGGTAGGCCTCCTCCAGCGCGTCGTAGACCTCGTCGAAGTAACCGCCGAACGGCCGCGGGCTGTCCACGGCCAACGTACGGCGCCGGACGAGGCCGCCGAAGCCGGACGTGTCACCGGAGCCGTGGATGCCGAACATGCCTTGGCCCGCGGGGCTCGCCGGCGGGTGCTCGGCGGGTGCCCCGCTGGTCGCGCCGACCGGCGGAGCCGAAACCGGCACGCCGCCGCCCGGCTTCTCACTCGGCACCTGGTTCTGCGGCGATCGGACGCTGTCCCGGTCCGGGGACTGACTCACCGGGTCACCTTCCCGTTCGCGACTGCGGGGCTCGCAAGCTCACTCCTCGCGCTCACCGGGCACCGCCGTGAATGTGATTCTGGGCCTTCATCCAGTTCTCGATCCGCAACTGTTCCTCGCGCCCCTCGCGGACCGCGGCCTCCCACTCGGCCCGACGCTTCTTGTCGGAGCGGTAGGAGGAGGGCATCGCGCCGGGCGCCACCACGGGGACGTCACCGCGGGCGATCCGGGCTTCGAGCATCTTGCGGCCGTTGGGGCCGAGCGGCTGCGCCATGACCTTCTCGCGCAGCTTGAGGATCGCGTCGATCAGCATCTCCGGACGCGGCGGGCAGCCGGGCAGGTACATGTCGACCGGCACGATGTGGTCGACGCCCTGCACGATGGCGTAGTTGTTGAACATGCCGCCGGACGATGCGCAGACGCCCATCGAGATGACCGAGCGGGGCTCGGGCATCTGGTCGTAGATCTGGCGGACGACCGGCGCCATCTTCTGGCTCACCCGTCCAGCCACGATCATCAGGTCGGCCTGCCGCGGCGAGGCGCGGAACACCTCCATGCCCCATCGACCGAGGTCGTAGTGGGGGGTGCCGGCCGCCATCATCTCGATCGCGCAGCAGGCAAGGCCGAAGGTAGCTCCCCAGAACGACGACTTACGCGCCCAGTTGGACAGCTTCTCGACCGAGGTGAGCAGGATGCCGCTCGGCAGTTTCTCCTCGATACCCATGGCGAATCCTCAGTCCCAGTCCAGGCCGCCACGCCGCCACACGTAGGCGTACGCGATGAACACGGAGCCAATGAAGAGGAGCATCTCGACGAACCCGAAGAGACCGAGCGCGTTGAACGACACGGCCCAGGGGTAGAGGAAGATGACCTCGATGTCAAAGATGATGAACAGCATCGCGGTCAGATAGAACTTGATCGGGAAGCGCCCGCCACCGATCGGCTGCGGCGTAGGCTCAATCCCACACTCGTACGCCTCGAGCTTCGCCCGGTTGTAGCGCTTCGGCCCGACGATTGGCGCGATCGCCACGGAGAAGAGCGAGAAGAGCGCGCCCAGGACCAACAGCCCCACAATGGGCACCCACGCGGAGAGTGACACCGTCTCCTCCTGCCGTTCCACCAGTTGATCAGAATCACACTATTCGCAATAACAACCGCTGCTCCGACCGGGGTCACCCGGCCCCCGCAATGCCTTCGCTCGCGCTGCGGAGCTCGCAAGCTCACTCCGCACGCTCACACCGCGGGTGCCACCTTGGACATCGCGTTGATGATCCGGTCCATCGCGTCGCCGCCACGCGGGTCGGTGAGGTTGGCGAGCAATTTGAGCACGAATCGCATCAGCGTTGGGTGCGGCATGCCGTGCTTGGTGGCGATTCGCATGATCTGCGGGTTGCCGATGACCTTCACGAACATCCCGCCGAGACGGTAATAACCGCCGTAACGGGCCTTGAGCTCGGCCGGATACTGGGCGAGCGCGCGCTCGCGGTCGGGGCCGGCCGGGCGGGCGAGTGCCTGCACCGCGATCTCGGCGGCAAGTTCACCCGACTCCATGGCGTAGGGGATGCCCTCGCCGTTGAACGGGTTGACCATGCCGCCGGAGTCGCCGACGAGCAGCACGCCACGGGTGTAGTGCGGGACGCGGTTGAAGCCCATCGGCAGTGCGGCGCCGAGGATGGGACCGTCCGCGTTCGCGTCGTCGTTCAGTCCCCACTCCGGCGGGGTGTTGGCGAGCCAGTCGGTCAGCAGCCGGCGGTAGTTGGTCTTGCCGAAAGCCGTGGACGAGTTGAGCACCCCGAGGCCGGCGTTGACGCGGCCGTCACCGAGGCCGAAGATCCAGCCGTATCCCGGAAGGAGCTTGTCGCCCCCCTCCCGGCTGCGCAGTTCCAGCCACGACTCCAGGTAGTCGTCGTTGTGGCGCGCGGGCGACTTGTAGTAGCGCCGGACCGCCACGCCGATCGGCCGGTCCTCGCGCTTGGCCAGGCCGAGCGCGAGCGGGAAGCGGCCGGAGACACCGTCGGCGGCGACGACGAGCGGCGCGTGGAAGGTGACCGGCGCCTTCTCCGGACCGACCTCGGTGGAGACGCCGATGACGCGGCCGGTCGGGTCGAGGACCGGCGCGACGACGTTGGTGTTGGTACGCAGCACGGCCCCGGCGGCAACGGCGCGCTGCGCGAGCAGGTCGTCGAAGTCGAGCCGGGTGCGGACCAGGCCGTAGTCGGGGAAGCTCGCCAACTCCGGCCAGTCGAGCTCGAGTCGGACCCCGCCGCCGATCACCCGCAGGCCGCGGTTGGGCAGCCAGCCAGCCTCGGGCGAGGTGTCGACGCCGAGCTTGATGAGCTGCTTGACCGCGCGCGGCGTCAGACCGTCGCCGCAGACCTTCTCGCGCGGAAACTCGGTCTTCTCCAGCAGCAGGACTCGCACACCGTGCCGGGCCAGGTGATAGGCAGTGGCGGAGCCACCGGGACCGGCGCCGATGACGATGACATCGGCTTCGTTGTCGCTCACGGCCACCTCCCCTTCCCGTCCTGAACGCTCGTGAAATGCTTCACAAGCGACGTCCGGGGAGGAGTCTATGACCGCGACGGCACGCCCGCCCGGTTAGGTGCGCCTAACTCGGCGAGGTGGGGGCCATCGGGCCCGGAAGGCCGGGTCCGGCCAGAGTGCCGTCCTCCCGGTGCCCGTCGCGGAAGGCGCCGCCGGTCACCCGGTCCAACTCCGCGAGTACGTCGGTGACCACCTGCCGTACCGCCGGATCGTGCGCGGCGAGCGCCCGGATCCGCGCGATCAGCTCCATGGTGTTCTCGTCCCCCGGTGCCGCGTGCTCCGTTGTCACCTGCTCACCGTTGACCGGCTCGTGCTCCCCCATCATGCGGGCAGCCTACGCGCGCAAAGTGGACCAATGAGCGGTAATCACACACTCCGGAGCCCGCATCAAAACGGGTGTCAGCGTGCCGGCCGTGTCCCTAGTCCCGAACGGCGCGATGGAGCGCGACGATCCCTCCGGTGAGGTTCCGCCAGGCCACCGCCCCCCATCCCGAGCCACCGATCCGTCCGGCCAGTGCGGCCTGATCCGGCCACTCCTGAATGGACTCGGCGAGATAGACGTAGGCGTCGGGGTTGCTCGACACCGCGCGGGCGACCGTCGGCAGGGAGCGCATGAGGTAGGACAGGTAGGCGGTGCGGAACGCCGGGTTGGTCGGGCGGCTGAACTCGCAGACGACCAGCCGTCCCCCCGGCCGGGTCACCCGCGCCAGTTCGCGCAGCGCCGCGTCGGTGTCCACCACGTTGCGCAGCGCGAACGAGATGGTCACCGCGTCGAAGGTGGCATCGGGAAAGGGCAGCGCGAGCGCGTCACCGGCCAGCAGCGGCACCTGCGGCCGCACCCGACGGCCGGCGCGCAGCATGCCGAGCGAGAGATCCAACCCCACGGCCCGCCCGCCGGACAGGGCCAGTTCGGCGGTGGAGACGCCGGTGCCGGCGCCGACGTCGAGAACGCGGTCGCCGGGGTGCAGCCCGAGCGCCTGGCGGGTCGCCCGCCGCCAGCCACGGTCCTGTCCGAAGGAGAGGACCGTATTGGTCAGGTCGTACCGGCCCGCCACGCCGTCGAACATCGCGGCGACCTCATGGGGCTGCTTCTCCAGGGTGGCGCGGTGCCCGCGCGATGTCCGGCTCACACGTATAACTCTGCCAGCCGGCCGGCGGTGACCTCGGCCCGGGTCCGCGGCCAAGATCGCCTTTTCGCTCGACGGACGGCCTCCGGCGACCCCGGATCCCCGAGGCGGCGGTCGCGGCACGAACACCGCGGGCGGGGTGACCGGTCGCCCCGCCCGCGATGCCGTGCGTTATATGTACGGCCCACGCGGGCCGCTGGAGGACAACATCCACGACGACGGCTTCCGTCGCCGCGCGAAGACCGACGAGCGGGGACGCTAGCGGTCCCCGCCGGCGTCCGCTACCTCTGCTCGGCGCGAAAGAACCAGTCGAACGCAGGTCATTCGTACTAAATACAACGATTTAGCAGAATTGAAGGCGCGGGTCACTCGGCGTCTCCCACCCTCGCGGCGGAGACATGTCCACCAGATCGCGTCCCGAACATCGACCGATCGGCGTACCGCGCCGGTGGCCGCCCGTCAGGCGGACCGCCGCAGGTCGCCCGAAGTCACCCTGCCGGAAGTCGAGTGCAGACAGGTCGACGGTGACCTGGATCATCACCGATCAAACGACCGAAGCGGTAACGCTCCGTATCAGCCGGCATCGACAAGCGGTAGCGTCTTGCCGGCACCACCGCCCGGCAGGGCGATCGAGGAGAAGTGCGAGACGATCCGCTCATCGCTCGGGTCCTCGTCCGGCGTGCGATGCACCGCCAGGTGCCGGTAGAGCGTGTCGCGCTGGGCGGGGATCCGGCCCGCGGAGCGGATCATCCAGATCAGCTCCTGCAGGTTGGAACGGTGACGGGCGCCGGCGGAGGAGATCACGTTTTCCTCCAACATGATCGACCCGAGATCGTCGACCCCCATGTGGAGCGCCAACTGCCCCACGTCCTTGCCCGTCGTGAGCCAGGACGCCTGCAGGTGCGGGACGGTCTCGAAGAAGAGCCGGGCCACCGCGATCAGCCGCAGGTATTCCAGGGTGGTCGCCTGCGTGCGTCCCTTCAGGTGGTTGTTCTCGGGCTGGTAGGTCCACGGGATGAAGGAGCGGAACCCGCCCGTGCGGTCCTGCACGTCGCGGATCATCCGCATGTGCTCGATGCGCTCGGCGGCGGTCTCCCCCGTACCCATCATCATGGTCGCGGTGGACTCGACCCCGAGCCGATGCGCGAGTTCCATGACCTCCAACCACCGCGCGCCCGACTCCTTGAGCGGGGCGATGGCCTGCCGCGGGCGGTCCGGGAGCATCTCCGCGCCGGCGCCCGCGATCGAGTCCAGACCGGCGGCCTTGATCCGGCTGATCGCCTCCTCCAGGGAGACCCCGGAGACCTTCGCCATGTGCAGGATCTCGCTCGGACCGATCGAGTGGATCACCAGGTCGGGGTAGGCGGCCTTCACCGAGGAGAAGAGCTCCTCGTAGTACTCCACGCCGTAGTCCGGGTGGTGGCCGCCCTGCAACATCACCTGCGTCGCGCCGAGCTCGACCGCCTCACCGCACCGGCGGAGGATCTCCTCCATCGGGTGCGTCCACCCCTCGGCGTGCTTGGGTGCGCGGTAGAACGCGCAGAACTTGCAGGCCGTGACACAGACGTTGGTGTAGTTGATGTTGCGGTCGATCAGGTACGTGACGATGTTGTCGGGATAGCGTCGACGACGCACCGCGTCGGCCGCCTCGCCGAGGGCGTGGAACGGCGCGTCGGTGTACAGCAGCAGCGCCTCCTCGGGCGTGATCCGTCCGCCATCGGCGCCGCGCTGCAGGATGCTGTCAATCTCCCGGCTCTCAGTCACGTCCTTGAGCGTACGTGGCCGCTCAGACGATGCGCCCCTCGTGTCCGCTCGTTGTGATGGAGTAGAGGACGTCGGCACGCTCCGCATCTTTGAGCTGACCCTCCTTGTTGACTCGGAGACCGGATCGGCCCGCCAGGTTCCGGATGGGACGCGACGATGACCGCAACCACTCCACCGAAGCAGGGAACGGCCGGCACGGGCGACGAGTCGAGGCACGCCTCCACGACGAGGGAATCCCCCCACGATTCCGTGACGGACACAACGATGCCCTCGAATCGCACCTGGGAAGATCCGACCGCGGCCGGGGGTAGGGCGGTCGGACCGCGCGCCCGACTCGCCGCGCTGGTCCGGTTACTCCGCAAGCACCTCGGCATCACGATTCTGATCGGGCTCGGGGTGCTCCTCCGGGCGCTCTTCATGGTCGGCTATCCGCCGGCGTTCTGGTTCATGGGCGACAGCGGCAACTACATCATCATGACGTACGCCCCGCTGGAGCCCCACCTGCAACGTCCCCTCGGGTTCGTGGTGATGCTCCGGGCGCTCCGGCCGACCGGCACGCTCGTCGCGGTGGCCGCGTTCCAGCACCTGCTGAGCCTGCTGGTGGCGCTCGGTGTGTACCTCCTGTTACAGCGCCGGGGCGTCCCCCGCTGGCTTTCCTGCCTTGCCGCCGCTCCCGTGCTCTTCGACTCGCTGATGCTGACGATGGGGCACTACCTGCTCCCCGACATGCTCTTCACCGCGCTGTTCGCGGCCGCCGTCGGCACGCTGCTCTGGTCGCCCAGGCCAGGCGCCCCGGCCAGTGTCTCGGCGGGCCTGCTGATCGCCGCGGCGTGGTTCACCAAGCCGACCGCCCTGCCCGTGGCGCTGCTCCTCGGGCTCTACCTACTGATCCGGCGAGCCGGTTGGCGGTGCTTCGTCGGATACGCCGTCGCGTTCCTCGTGCCGTACGTCGGTGTGCTGGCCTGGGTCGGCGACCGGCCCAGCGTGTACGGGTCCCAGAGCGGCACCGCCCTCTACGGACGCACTGCGATCATCGCCGACTGCGCCCGGCTGAAGCTGACTCCGGAGCAACGCATCGCCTGCCCCGACCAGCCGCTCGGCCAGCGGTGGGACCGCGCCGACGCGTTCTACTGGCGGCGCCCCGATCGGATGAGCGACGCCTGGATGGCGGCGCCGGAGGGCCGGAAGGCGCTCACCGGCTTCAGCCTGGAGGTCATCAGGCAGCAGCCGCTCGACTATCTGGCCATCGTGGCGAAGGAGAGCGCGGCCCACTTCGTGCCCGGCCTCTACCTGGGACCGATGAACGAATGCCTGCGGGAGCGGCTGGTCCCGCCGACGTCATTCCGCGCAAGAGCTCACGTACGGGACCTGTGTCCGCCGGCGCAAGCCGGGCCCGACTTCCACGCCGCACCGATCGTGCCCAACAGGGCCGCGGTCGCGACGCCGCTGACCCGGACGCTGCACACCTACGGCGAATACGCGCGACAGATCCCCATTGTGCTTTCGCTCGCCGTGCTGATCACCTTCGCGGCGCTCGTCGCCCGGCGACGCGTCCCGCGACGAATCCGGCTCGACGCCCTCCTGTTGGTGCTGGCTGGTCCCGGTCTGGCCATCTTCACCGTCGCGATCGGCATGTACGAGCCCCGCTACGCGCTACCGGCCCTGCCGCTCGCCGCCGTGGCCGCCGCACTGGGCTGGCATGGCCTCGCCCACCGGACGGGCACACGCGGGGGGCGCAACACCGGCTAGCGTGAGCCGGTACCGCGCCAGGGCGGTCGAGCGAGGGAGTCTCGCAGGAGGAGGGTGGCGTGAGCACGGCGGCCATTGACGGCACCGCGACGACTGACTCGCCCCGGCGGGCTCCCACCGGATGGCCCGGCCTGGTCATGACTCTTCGGCGGCACGCCGCCTTCGGCGCGGTCCTGACGCTCGCGGTGGGGCTGCGTTGCCTGCTCTACCTCGCCTACCGCCCGGCGCTCAGGTATTCCGACTCCGGCATGTACATGCGGGGCGCGGCGATGGATCGTCCGCTCGTCGACCGTCCGTACGGCTACTCCGCATTCCTCAAGCTCCTCCTGCCGCTGCAGTCGGTTGACGTGGTCACCGTCCTGCAACACCTCATGGGGCTCGGACTGGTCGTCGCGGGCTACGCCTTCCTGATCCGCCGCGGAGTGCGGCGGTGGCTCGCCGCGCTCGCGGTGACGCCGGTCGCCCTGGACGCCCGGCAACTGGTGCTCGAGCACTTCATCCTCGCCGAGGCCCTTTTCACCGCGCTGCTCGCGGCGGCGATACTGCTGCTCGCCCGGCGAAATCCACCCGGCCCGCTGGTGGCCGCGACCGCCGGCCTGCTCGTCGCCACCGCCGCGCTGACCCGCTCGGTAGGGTTACCGATCGCCGGCCTCATCGTGTGCTACCTGCTCGTCCGCCGGGTGCGCTGGCACTCGCTCGCCGCCTTCGCGGTCGCGCTCGTGGTGCCGTTGGGCGGCTACCTCGTCTGGTACCACTCCGCCCACGGCGTGTACGCGTTCGGGCAGTACGACGGGCGGTTCCTCTTCGCCCGCACGGCCACGTTCGCCGACTGCGACGTGCTTGAGCTCTCCGATCGGCTCCGTGAGCTCTGTCCCGAGCAACCGGTCGGCCAGCGGCCCCAGCGCAACGACGAATACGTCTGGACCGACATCACGATCGCCCACCGCAAATACCGCGACGTCCAGCACGACCCGTTGCTGCGTGAGTTCGCCGTCGAGGCGATCACGCAGCAGCCGGGGGACTATGCCGCGATGCTGCTGCGGGAGACCGGCTGGCACTTCATACCCGGCCTGGTCGAATTCGACGACGGGCAGCGCTGCCTGGCACGGGCCTGGCAGCTGCCGGTGCGGGACGCGGACACCTGCCAGACGAGCATCTATGTGCGGGACCGCCTCGGCGGCCCCGCCGTCAACTATGCGCAGATCGAACGGCTACGCCCGGCGCTGAAGGCATATTCGCAGCAGGGGAAGATCCCCGGTCCGTTGTTGCTGCTCGGAGTCCTGGCCGCCCTCGCCGCAGCGGTGTGCCGGCCGGGACGCCCCGGCTGGGCCGACGGACGCGATGCGACGCTCATCGCCGGCGTGGGCCTGGCCCTCGTCGTCATCTCCGTGGCGACGAGCATGCACGACCCGAGATACGTCGTGCCGGGCCTGTTCTTCATGGGGATCGGCGCGGCCCTCGGCGTGCACCGTCTGACGTCCGTCTGGGGGCCACCGGCCGAAGCGGCGCCGGTCCGGCTCCAGGTGGACCCCCCAACGTTCAGGGTGCCGTCCCCCCGTCGGCCCGCGGACGACAACGAAACGGCTGACACGCCGGCGTTGCGTCAGCCGTCGTAGTCGACGACGAGGCGGTCGCTGAGCGGGCTGGACTGGCAGGTCAGCACGTACCCGGCGGCCACCTCGTCCGGCTCCAGCGCGTAGTTGCGCGCCATCGCGACCTCGCCCTCGACCACCTTCGCGCGGCAGGTCGAGCAGACCCCGCCCTTGCAGGCGTACGGGAGTTCAGGGCGTGCCCGGAGGGCCGCGTCGAGCACGCGCTCGTCACGCCCCATGCGCAGGTTCGACGCCCGCCCGTCGAGCAGGATGGTGACCTCGGTGCCCGACGTGGTCGTGGGCCGTACCGGCGGCGCCGGCGGCTCGGCGACGTGGAAGAGCTCGGTGTGCACGGCCCGCTCGGGCACACCACGGGCCGCCAGCACGTCTCGCGCGTCGGTGACCAGGCCGTACGGGCCACAGAGGAACCACTCGTCCATCCGCTCGGCCGGCACCACCGTGTCGAGCAACCGCCCGAGCCGATCGGCGTCGATGCGCCCGGAGAGCAGCTCCGCGTCCTGCTGCTCCTGCGAGAGCACGTGCACGATGTGCAGCCGCGTCGGGTAGCGGTCCTTCAGATCCGCGAGCTCCTCGGCGAACATCACGCTGCGGGCGGTGCGGTTGCCGTAGAGCAGGGTGAACGTGCTCTCCGCCTCGGTGGCCAGGGCGGTGCCGACCAGCGCGAGGACGGGGGTGATCCCCGACCCGGCGACGACGGCGGCGTAGTGCCGGGCGCGGTCCGGGTCGAAGGGCGTCGTGAAGTGCCCCAGCGGCGGCATCACCTCGACGGTGTCCCCGACGCGCAGCCCGGTGGAGGCGAAGCGCGAGAAGGCCCCGTCCGGGATCTCCTTGACGCCGATCCGGAGCCGGCCGCGCCCGGCCAGCTCCGCGGGGGTCGAGCAGATGGAGTACGACCGGCGCACGTCGTCACCGGTGACGGCGTCGATCCGGCGGACGGTGAGATGCTGCCCGGCCCGGAAGGCGAAGGCGTCACGGAGCGCGTCCGGTACGGCGAAGGTGATCGCGACGGCATCGTCGGTCAGCCGGTCGACCGCCTCGACGGGCAGGGCGTGGAAGGTCGGCCGCCGGCGCGCGGGCCGGGTGATGGTCACAGTCACGTCGGGTCACCCGTCACAGCGGTTTGATGTGGTCGAAGGGCTCGGCGCAGGCGCGGCAGCGCCACAGGGCCTTGCACGCGGTGGAGCCGAACCGGCTGAGCTGTTCCGTCTCGGCGGAGCCGCAGCGGGGACAGCGCAGCGTCAGGGTGAGCGGCACGGGTCCGCCACGCGGAGCCGGCCCGGGTGGCGAGATGCCGGCGGCGGCCAGCTTCCCCCGCCCCGACTCGGAGATCCAGTCGGTGCTCCACGCCGGGGCGTAGACGGTCACCACCTCGGCGTCGGGGTGACCGGCGGCGTAGAGCGCGCGACGGATGTCGTCCCGGATCACGTCCATCGCGGGGCAGCCCGTGTAGGTCGGCGTGATCGTCACGGTCACCCGACCGCTGCCGCCGTCGACCTGCACGTCGCGCAGGATGCCCAGCTCGTCGATGGTGATCACGCGGATCTCCGGATCGACCACCGCCGCCACGGCCTCGCGGGCGCTGGTCACCATCCCGGCCTTCCGTTCGCGACTGCCCGCGCCCCAGCGGCCGGGAGCGGTCGCACGGGCGCACGCTCACGCCTCGCGCTCACCAGTCCGCTCCGGGATGCGCGCGGTGCAGCACCTGCATCTCGGCGAGCAGGTACGAGAGCTGTTCGCTGTGCACCCCGTCGCGTCCGCCGCCGGGCGCCCAGCCGTCGGCGGGCCGGGTCAGTGTCGCCTCGGCGAGCACCCGTTCGACCGTCGACAGCCACGGCCCGCGCAGCGTGGCCGGATCGATCGGCGCGCGGTCGTCGCCGGCGAAGAGCTCATGGGTGTACGGCCAGAGTTCGTCGACGGCCGCCTGCATGCGCCGGTGCGACTCGTCGGTGCCGTCCCCGAGCCGGACCGTCCAGACCGAACTGTGGTCCAGGTGGTAAGCGGACTCGTTGCGGGCCTTCGCCCCGATCGCCGCGAGCCGTTCGTCGCCGCAGCCGGCCAGCGCGGTGTAGAGCGGCAGTTGGTAGGCGGAGAGGAACAACAGCTTGGCCATGGTGACCGCGAAGTCACCGTTGGGCAGCTCGACGAGGAGGCAGTTGCGGAATTCGCGGTCGTCACGGAGGAAGGCGAGATCATCCTCGTCCCGGCCCGTGCCCTCCAGCTCCCCCGCGTACGACAGCAGCAGCCGGGCCGCGCCGAGCTGGTCGAGGGCGATGTTGGCGAGCGCCACGTCCTCTTCCATCTCCGGAGCGGCCGCGTACCACTCGCCGAGGCGCTGCGCCATGATCAGCGCGTCGTCGGCCAGCCCCAGGACGTACTCGACGGAGGCGGTCACAGGTGGGCCACCCCGTCCGGGACGTCGTAGAACGTGGGGTGCCGGTAGACCTTGTCGGCGGCCGGCTCGAAGAAGGCGTCCTTCTCGTCGGGGCTGGACGCGGTGATCGCGGCGGCCGGCACGACCCAGATCGAGACGCCCTCCTGGCGGCGGGTGTAGAGGTCACGGGCGTTGCGCAGCGCCATGGCCGCGTCGGGGGCGTGCAGGCTGCCGACGTGGCTGTGCGACAGCCCGCGTCGGGCCCGTACGAACACCTCCCACAACGGCCAACTCACGTCACTCATGCTGCGGCCTCCTGCCGTACCCGGTGTTTCGTCGCGTAGGCCGCGGCGGCCTCGCGGACCCAGGCACCTTCGGCGTGGGCCCGGCGGCGGTGGTCGATCCGCTGCCGGTTGCACGGGCCGTTGCCCTTGATCACGCGCATCAGCTCGTCGTAGTCGGGCTGTGTGTAGTCGTACGCCTGACGCTCGTCGTTCCAGCGCAGCTCAGGATCGGGCAGCGATAGTCCGAGGATCTCCGCCTGCTGCACGCACATGTCGACGAAGCGCTGCCGCAGGTCGTCGTTGGAGAAGCGCTTGATCTTCCACGCCATCGACTGCTCCGAGTGCGGGGACGCGGCGTCCGGCGGACCGAACATGGCGAGCGAGGGGTACCACCATCGGTCGATCGCGTCCTGCGCCATCGCCTTCTGCGCGGCGGTGCCGTGCGACAGGGTGTGCAGGATCTCGAAGCCCTGACGCTGGTGGAACGACTCCTCCTTGCAGACCCGGATCATCGCGCGGGCGTACGGGCCGTAGGAGCAGCGGCAGATGGGCACCTGGTTGACGATCGCCGCGCCGTCCACGAGCCAGCCGATCGCGCCGACGTCCGCCCAGCTCAGCGTCGGGTAATTAAAGATCGAGCTGTACTTCTGCCGCCCTTCGAGCAGCATCTGGACCAGCTCGTCGCGGTTGACGCCGAGGGTTTCCGCCGCGGCGTAGAGATAGAGGCCGTGTCCGGCCTCGTCCTGGACCTTGGCGAGCAGGATCGCCTTTCGCTTCAGCGAGGGGGCGCGGCTGATCCAGTTGCCCTCCGGCTGCATGCCGATGATCTCCGAGTGGGCATGCTGGGCGATCTGCCGGATCAGCGTCTTGCGGTAGGAATCCGGCATCCAGTCGCGTGGCTCGATCTTCTGGTCCGCGTCGATGACCGCGGCGAAGTAGTCGTGCAGGGCCGCCTCGTCGGCGCCCTGCGGGCCGGCGGCGGCCGCCAGCCCGCGCGCAGCGGCGTCCCGCAGCGCCGTCTCGGCAGCCTCGACCTCTTCGAGGAGTCCGCCGGACGGTCCACCGTCGGGGCCGGGGAAATCGTTGCCATACACGGAACAAGTGTTACAGCTGAACTATCACCAAGCCAAGAGGCGTAACACAACTGCCGCTGCGGATTTACTCTCAGTAACCGCTCCACAACGATACGACCGCGGCGAACCTCCACTGTCGAGCAATGACTCGGGCCACAATCCCTTCCGCCCAATCACGTAGCCAGCGGCATGGGAGGCAGAAAACCGGACGGGATCCGGGGGACGTCGACAGGGCCTGGAACCGCGACGGGTGGGCGTTCCCATTTCAGTCCGTAAACTTCACAGCGTTACCGCTGCCTTCCGCCCGTAACCGCTCCAACTGCGAAAACGCCTCTCCCCCACCCTGCGGCAATATCACTTTCGGTTACGGCCGTACGCCCCCGTATCTCTGGAGCCACCCCCCATGCGTCCCCGCGCGATGATGTCGATCGCGATCGCGATGATCGCGCTCGGCGCCCTCCTTCTCGTGCCCGCCGGCTACCGCAAAGTGACCGGCGACAACGCCGTCGGCCTCTTCGGCGGCTCCGGTGGAACGGGAGGCTCGGGTAACGGCGCGAAGTGGAACGCGTGGCGCACGCTCACGCCCCGCACGGTCGACCTTCCGGCCGACGGCTTCTCGTCCTGGGCGCTCCTCAACCGCGCCACGGGCGAGATCAGCGGCTCGCCGAACCTCGCCGCGACCAGCACCGCCGAGTCGATGATCAAGGTGTGGATCGTGGCGGACCACCTGCGGCGGACGACCGAGCAGGGCACGCAGCCCACGCCGGACGACCTGACGCTGGCCAGCCGGGCGATCCGGGACAGCGACGATCTGGCCGCCCAGGAGCTCTACGCGGCCAGCGGCAAGGACGCCGGCGTCACCCGGATGATCCGGATGTGCGGGCTGACCGACACCCGGCTCTTCACGGTCGAGACGGGGTGGTGGGCGCTCACCCAGATCTCGGCCCGGGACGCCGTGCGCATGGGCGAGTGCGTCAAGAACGGCACGGCCGCCGGGCCGAGGTGGACCACCTGGGTCCTCAATGAGATGACCGAGGTACGGGGCACGGTCGCCCCCGCCGACCAGCATGAAACCTCGGGTGGGGGCCGCTGGGGCATCGTCGACGGGCTCCCTGACGAGCTCGTCGAGCAGGGGCCGATCGGCATGAAGAACGGCTGGACCGTGGCGAAGAGTGAGCAGCAGTGGCACGTCAACTGCCTCGCCGTCGCCGACGACTGGGCGCTCGCCGTGCTGCTGCGCTACGACGAGCGGAAGGGCCTCGGGTACGGGGCCACGACCTGCGCGGACGTGGCCGCCCAGTTGGCGGCGCCGAAGGCCTAGCCGGGCAGGGCGCCGCGGTTCTGTCGCCCGCCCGGCGGGGTGTGACGGATCAGAGCGAGAAGAACGCCGGCCCGTCGGCCGGCAGGGCCGGGGCGGCACCCAGCTCCGCGGCCCGCCGGGCGAACTCCCGCAGTCCGGCGATCTGTCGCTCACCGAGCGAGAAGTCCAGCACCCGGAAGTACGACGCCAGCGTCGCCGCGTCGAACGGCTCCCACCGGGCCGCGGCCTCCGCCACCTCGTCCAGCTCCGACAGGCAGAGGTCGCGCGAGCGCAGGAACGCCTCGTGCACCTCCTTGACCTGACCGGGGTGGGCTGCGGCGAAGTCGCGCCGTACCGCCCAGACCGCGAAGACCATCGGCAGTCCGGTCCACTCCCGCCACGCCTGGCCGAGATCCGTCACGGTCAGGCCACGACGCGGCGCCTCGTAGAGCGCGCGCAGCGCCACATCACCGATGAGCACCCCGGCGTCCGCCTCCAGCAGCATCTGCGTGAGATCGGGAGGGCAGGTGAAGTAGTCGGGACGGGCCCCGTACCGCTGGGCGAGCAACATCTGGGCGAGCAGCACCCCGGTGCGCGAGGTGGAGCCGAGCGCCACCTTGGCGCCGTCCAGGTCGGTCAGGGGCAGCGTTGATACCACGTTCACCGACAGCACCGGCCCGTCGCTGCCGACCGCCAGATCCGGCAGCAGCAGCAACTCGTCGGCGTGCCGCAGGTATTCGACGTGGGAGATCGGACCGATGTCGAGGTCACCGGCGACCAGCGCGGCGCCGAGCCGTTCCGGTGAGTCCTTGTGCAGGTCGACGTCGATCAGCGCGCCGGAGCGCATCAGGCCCCAGTAGATCGGTAGGCAGTTAAGGAACTGGATGTGCCCGACCCGGGGTCGCCGGAGTGCACTGTCGCTCATGCCGCCGCCTCGCTGCGCTCGCCGACGACCTGAGGCTCAACCCCACTGAGCTGGCTGATTCGCTCGCTCCGATCGCTCATGATCCCCACCGTAGCCACCGCCCGGTTCCGGTGCGCGCGCGGCCGGGGAAACAGTGGCCGAGCCCGCACCCGTTGGGGTGCCGAGGGGCTGCCTCGGGGGGTTCGCCTCAGCGGCGAGTTCCCGTCGCACGGCGCGGCGTACCGGGACCACGAACGCGGCCACGACCAGCAGGCCGGCGATCCCGCAGGCCGCGACCAGTGGCCGGGGTTCGGCCAACTCAAGGAGTACGCCACCGACCAGGTAACCGAACATCGAGGCGCCCTGCACCGCCGCCCCGAAGACGGCGAACGCCCGCCCGCGCGCCGCCTCGGGCGTTCGGCGGGCCAGCACCACGTTGTTGAACACGTTGTCGCCGCCGTTGCACAAGCCACCGAGCAGCCAGAGCGGGACCAGCAGTGGCGCGGTGGAGACCGCCGCCGAGGCCAGGACCATGAGGCAGCAGCCGCCCAACATGGCCAGTCCGACCTGCACCAGCGTGCTATCCGCGGTCCACCGCCGGGCCAGCCGGACGAAGATCCACGCGCCGACCAGTACGCCAAGCGTCCACGCCCCGGTCACCAGGCCGTACATGGTGGTCGTACTACCCAGCGTCTCCCGGACGTAGAAGACTTCGATCACGTTGATCGCTCCGACCGCGCCGATCACGCCGGCCAGGGTGGCGACCATCGCGACCAACAGCGGGTCGCGCCGTAGCCGCCAGGTCGGGGCGGATGTCCCGCCGAGCGGCTGGGTCCGGATCGCGCTCCGGGCACCACCCCGGCGGGTGCGCAGTAGCAGCCCGGCCACCACGAGGGCCAGGTAGCTGCCCGCGTCGAGCAGCAGCGGAAGGCGGGTGCCGAACTGCCCGACCAGCAGGCCGGCCAGCGCCGGTCCGGCGAGAGCACCGAGCGTGGCGGCGGTCTGGTTGAGCGCGCTGGCGCGGGGCAGGTCATCGGCGCGGACCATTGCCGGCACCAGCGCGGAAAGCGTGGGCTGGGTGACCGCGAGACCGGCGGCGAGCAGCGCGACCAGCGCGATGATCAAAAGCGGGTGGCTGGCGTACGCCAGCGCGGCACAGACGGCGGCCTGAACGAGCCCGGCGCCGACCAGCAGGATGCGACTGTCCACTCGATCAGCGAGCCGACCGGTCAACGGCGCCAGCACGACCAGCGGCAGCGTCGCGGCGAGCAGCAGCCCGGAGACGGCCAGCCCACCGGCCCCGGCGGACTGCAACGCCAGCGTCAACGCGGCGGCCGCGAGGAAGTCGCCGCAGGTCGAGAGGGCCCGCGCGGCGGCGGCGAGGTAGACGTCGGACCAGCGCGACTCGCCAGATGCGAAAGACATACTTCGAAGATAATCCTTCACACCTGATCGACTCAAGCCCGTCAATCGATGGGCAGCGCCTTGTACTGCACGGCCACCGTGCGCGCCCCCGTTGGCGGCGCCGCCCGATTGCGCTTCCGGTAAGGCTCGACCAACCGGTCCACCGCCGCGTTCAACCCGGCCAACTCCTCGACGGTTAACAGCAACAGGGAGTCATAGAGCCGAGTTTGCTCGTACCAGTCGGCCGGCTCGCCGGGCGCCCGCCGCAACCAGTCCCGGGTGCGCTCCAGATCCCGAGCGAGCCACGTCTCCAGCAGGGCACGCTCGGCGGCCCGCGTCTCCGGCTCGGCGGCCTGCCCGGCGTCCACCCCCCACGACCGCACGGTGCTGCGCCACAACCGCTCCCGGGCGTCCCCCCGGCTCGGCGCCTCCTCGACAAGGCCGAAGCCGGCCAGGGCCCGCAGGTGATAACTTGTCGCGCTCGGCGACAGCCCGGCCACCTCCGCGCACTCCGTGGCGGTCACCGTCCCGCCGGTGGAGGTGAGATGTTCCATGATCGCTAGTCGCGCCGGGTGCGCGAGCGCGCGCATCACCTGCGGGTCGGTGATCGTCGCCCGATGCTGATCGGGACGTGCCTCGGTCATAGGGACATGATGCCCCGCGGTATCTCGATCGCCGCCGGGTGCATTGACGCGTAGGATGAAACGCCGCGCGCCACCGCGCGCCTCTTCCCAACCGGGCACAGCCGGCACCGCGCTGACGGAGCGCCGGGCGGCCCAGGTCACCGATCATCAACGCGCGCCGGAAGGTACGTCGGATGACCCTGCCTGCCCACCAGACGATCACCGAAGACGACCTCGACAGCCAGCTCGGGAACGAGCGGGCGCACCTCGACGCGTCCCGCGCCGCGCTGCGCCGCATGCGCGAACACGCCGAGGCGCTCTTCTCCACCGGTCACAACGTCGCGGGGGACGCCTACGCGGCGGAGACGCTCGGCCGTCACCTCTCCCGCCGGGTGGCCGAACTCGCCGACAACCCGAACACCCCGCTCTTCTTCGGCAAGCTCCACCTCTCGCCCGTTGATCATGGTCAAACACGCGACATTTCCGACTCACCGATGGCGCGTACAACCATGATCAACGAGGAGGAGCGGGCGGCGGAGGTCTTCCACATCGGGCGGCGGCACGTCACCGACGACGCGGGCGAGCCGATGGTGCTCGACTGGCGTGCGCCGATCTCCCGCTCCTTCTACCGCGCGAGCGTCCGGGACCCGCAGGGGGTGACGACCCGGCGCCGGTTCGGCTTCAGCGGGGGCGCGCTCACGAGCTTCGAGGACGAGCACCTCGATCGGGGCGAGGAACTCGGCATCGCCTCGCGCATCCTGACCGCCGAGATCGAACGGCCGCGCGTGGGCCCGATGCGCGACATCGTCGCCACGATCCAACCCGAGCAGGACGAGCTGGTCCGGGCCGAGCTGGAGACGTCGATCTGCGTGCAGGGCGCGCCCGGCACCGGGAAGACCGCCGTCGGCCTGCACCGCGCCGCCTACCTGCTCTATCTGCACCGGGAACGGCTGCGCCGCTCCGGCGTGCTGGTCGTGGGCCCCAACCGGGCGTTTCTGTCGTACATCTCCGGGGTGCTCCCCGCGCTCGGCGAGGTCGAGGTCGAGCAGGCCACGGTGGAGGACCTGCTGACCCGGGTGCCGGTGCGGGCGGTCGACGACCCGGCGACCGCCACCGTCAAGCACGACCCGCGGATGGCAGAGGTGCTGCGCCGGGCCCTGGCGACCCGCATCCGGAAGCCGACCGGACCGATCGTCGTCTCGGACGGCTCGTTCCGGTGGCGGGTGGGAGCCGAGGCGTTGTGCCGGGTGGTGGACGAGGTGCGCCTCGAAGGACTGCCCTACGGCACCGGCCGGGAACGGGTACGCGCTCGCGTGGTCGGACTACTGCAGCGGCAGGCGGAAGCGCGCCGCGCCGAATCCCCCAGCGACGCCTGGCTGCGCCGCACCGGGCGCGCCAAGCCGGTCACCGGGTTTCTCGACGAGGCCTGGCCGGCGGTCACCCCGGAGGCCCTGGTCTTCGCGCTGCTCTCCGACCCCGACGCGCTCGCCGCCGCCGCCGGCGAGCTGCTCACCGCCGACGAACAGGCGGTGCTGCGGTGGGCGGAACCGCCCCGCTCGGTAAGGGCCGCGAAATGGACCGCCGCCGACGCCGTCCTGATCGACGAGGCGGCGGGCCTGATCGAACGGACGGCGAGCTTCGGGCACGTGATCGTCGATGAGGCGCAGGACCTGTCCCCCATGCAGTGCCGGGCGATCGCGCGGCGCAGTGAGCACAGCTCGATCACCCTCCTCGGGGACCTCGCCCAGGGCACCTCGCCCTGGGCCGCGACCGACTGGCGGGAGTCCCTCGCCCACCTCGGCAAGCCGGACGCCGCCGTGGTGCCGCTGACCATCGGGTTCAGGGTGCCGGCCGCCGTGGTGGCGTTCGCCAACCGGTTGCTGCCCGCGCTCGCGGTCGACGTACCACCGGCCGTGTCGCTGCGTGCCGACGGCACGCTCGACCTCCGTACCGCGCCCGATGTGGATGCCGCGACGGTGGCCGAGGTGCGCGGGGCGCTCGCGCACGACGGCTCGGTGGCCGTCATCGCCGCCGACACGGCGGTCGACCGGCTCCGCGCGGCGCTGCTCGCCGCCGGCATCGAGACCGCGACAGCGGACCGGGTCGACGCCGCGGCGCGGGTCACCGTCGTGCCGGCGACGCTGGTGAAGGGCCTTGAGTACGACCACGTGGTGGTCGTCGAACCCGCCGAGATCGTCGACGCCGAGCCACGCGGGCTGCACCGCCTCTACGTGGTGCTCACGCGCGCGGTCTCCCGGCTCACCGTCGTGCACGCCGCCCCGCTTCCGGCACCGCTCGGCTGACGTCGCTGGCGTCGCCGTGCTGTTCTGAAGTGGGTGCCCCGACGAACCGGCAATCGTCGGGGCACCCCCTGTCCGGCCCGGGCGGCACAGCTGCGTCACCCGGCGCGGCCGCCCGTCGCGTGCGACGTGGTGAAGGCGGCGTGCAGGGCGTTCGCCGCGTGCTGCTGAGCGTCCCGCGCCGCGTCCAGCACCGGCGTCATGCCGAAGAACTCGTGCGGCACGCCCTCGTAGTGCCGGCACTCCACCTCCACCCCCGCCTGCATCAGCCGGTCCGCGTACCGCTGCCCCTGCGTCCGCAGCGGATCGCGCTCGGCGGTGATGACGAGCGTCGGTGGAAGGCCGCCGAGCCGGTCCACCGGGACGTCGAGAAGGTTGACCCGGGGATCCTTGGCCGCGTCGGGCGTGCGAAAGGTGTGCTTGGCGAACCAGCTCAGCATGGCGCGGCTCAGCGGCCGGGCGTCGGCGGAATCGGCGTACGAGTCGTTGTCGACGGCACCGGTGACCAGCGGGTAGACGAGCAACTGGAAGACCGGGACCGGCTCCCCTGAGTCACGCAGCCGCAGACAGGTCGACGCGGCGAGGTTGCCGCCGGCCGACTCCCCCGCGATCGCGACCCGGTGGGCATCCCCGCCGATGTCCGAGGCGTGGTCGTAGACCCATCGGGTCGCCTCCAACGCGTCGTCGTGCGCGGCGGGGAAGGGGTGTTCCGGGGCGTGCCGGTACTCCACCGAGACCACGATGCACTGCTCCCGGTTCGTCAGTCCGCGCGGCGTGGCGTCGTACGAGTCGAGGTCGCCGATGACGAAACCGCCGCCGTGCAGGTAGATCAGGATCGGCAGCGCCTTCGACGTGACCGACGGGGTCGGGCGGTAGATGCGCAGCGAGATGTCGCCGCTGGGACGGGGGATCGTGATGTCCTCGATCGAACCGACCGGTTCCGGATCGGCGGGGCGACCCGAATCGGAGAGGACGCGGGAGACCGCGTCCGCGGGGGTGGGCTGCTTGCGCGCCTGCTCCGGTTCGAGGATCTCGATCGGCTTGGGGTTGAGCGACGCGTACGCGTCGAGGACCTGCTGCGCCTGCGGGTGGAGCAGCCCGGAGGCGTCCGTCGCGAGCCGTTTCTGCCGTCCGGTCGACTTGTCCCGGACCTTGTCGACCATGGCGGCCGGAGTCCCGAAGGCACGCGTGACCGGCGGCCTGCCCGTCGCCGACGGGTGCGGACGGGTCGGCGCCCTGCGCTTGGCGTCCGCGAACAGGTCGCCCAGCTCGCCCATCCGCCGCGGGCCCACCGCGTTGCGCAGCGCGGGCAGCGACTCCTGCTCCTCTCCCGGCACGTGACGTCGCATGTCCGCGATGAGATGGGCAAGGGCTTCCTCGAAATCCGGGCTGCCCGGGTCGTTACGGTCGATCGCCGCCATCGCCTCCTGGATCCGCTGATGCTCGTCGCGGATCCGGTCCGTCAGGCCGTGGCCATCCGCCGCCGCCTCGGACAGGTCCGGGTAGACGGCCAGCTCCTCGGCCGTGGTGTGCATCGACAGCAGGAAGACGAGTTGGTCGGCGAGGGTGCGACGGTCGCCCCGGTTGGCTTCGAGGTGCTGGAAGAGCCGCTCGATCGCGGCGTGATCGTCACTGATCGCCCGGTCGACATCGCCGGGCAGCGTCTCGTACGGCAGCGACATGGCGTCCTCCAAGAGCATCGGCTGAATTCGGGAATACCCCGTAAAAGGGCTCTGATGCCGTTACGGCGGGAGCACCGTGGCGGGCCGCCGTACCGCGTCGACGGGACCGCCTTCTCGGGCAAGGCCCTGCGCGTTCTCCGGACCCGGTGCCAGGATCGCGGTAGGGAGCCGACGCAGGCTCCGGGTGGGAGGAGCCATGGCGGACAGTTCCGCCCCGAACGTCCCCAGCTGGGTCGACCTCGGCACGCCCGACCTCGATGACGCGACGCGGTTCTACACCACCCTGTTCGGTTGGAGCGCCAATGTGTCGCCGCAGCCGGAGGCGGGCGGCTACACGATCTTCACGAAGGACGCGAAGGCCGTCGCGGGGGCGGGCCCGCTGTTCACGGAGGGGCAGCCTCCGGCCTGGTCGATGTACGTGTCGACCGACGACGCCAACGGCGCCGCCCGCCGGGTCGAGGCGGCCGGCGGTGTCGTGTTGGTGCCCCCGTTCGACGTGCTGGACCAGGGGCGGATGGCGGTGTTCGTCGATCCGGCGGGCGCACCGTTCTCGGTGTGGCAGCCGATCGAGATGGGCGGCGCGGAGCTGTTCAACGTGCCCGGCGCGCTGTGCTGGACGGAGCTGACCACCCGCGACCCGGAGGGCGCCAAGGCGTTCTACGCCGCGGTTTTCGGGTGGGGCGTCAAGGACAACGCGTTCGGGCCGGTGACGTACACGGAATGGCTGGTCAACGGCAGGTCGGTGGCGGGGATGATGCCGATGGTGGGCGAGCAGTGGCCGGCCGACCTGCCGCCGCACTGGATGGTCTACTTCGCGGTCAACGACTGCGACGCGACGGCGTCGCACGCAGCCGAGCTGGGCGGGACGGTCTCCGTCGCCCCCACCGACATTCCGCAGGGACGGATCGCGGTCATCAACGACCCCCAGGGCGCCTACTTCTCGGTGATCAAGATGTCCCAGACCTGAACCCCGACATCCGCGTGATCACCGGACCGATCACGGGCGGCGCGGGTGGGGGCGCACGGGTACGACCAACGGGCCGTGCTCGCCGGCCACCACGCGTACCCGCGCACGGTAGTACTTCGCGAGCAACTCCTCCGTGAGCACCTCGCTCGGCGGTCCCGCCGCGGCCACCCGCCCCTCCGCGAGCAGCACCATACGGTCCGCGTACTCGCCGGCGATCGAGAGGTCGTGCATGGTCGTCAGCACCGTCAGCCCGTGGTCGTGCCGCAACTGGTCGACCAGCTCGAGCACGTCCTGCTGGTGCCCGATGTCCAGCGCGGTGGTCGGCTCGTCGAGCAGCAGCAAGGTGGCGCCCTGGGCGAGCGCGCGGGCCAGGAAGACCCGCTGCCGTTCGCCCCCGGAAAGCGTGACCAACTCCCGGTCACCGAAGCCGGTCAGGTCGAGCCGCTCGAGCACCTCGCGCACGGCGGACAGATCCGTCGCCGACTCCCGTCCCAGCGGGGCGATGTACGGAGTGCGCCCCAGCAGCACGTAGTCGAAGACCACCATCCCCGGCGGCACGACCGGGGACTGCGGGACGGTGGCGACGATCCGGGCACGGTCCCGGCGATGCAGCCTGGCGCTCGGCGTACCCAGCAGGGAGATGGAGCCGGTCGCGGCGACGAGGCCGCCGACGGCACGCAACAGGGTCGACTTGCCCGCGCCGTTCGGACCGATCACGGTGATCCACTCGCCGGCGGCGACGGTGAGGTCGACGCCGTCGAGGATCCGCGCGCCGCCCAACTCGACCCGCAGGTCCCGCACCTCGACCGCGCTCACCGACTCCGCGTTCCGTTCACGACTGCGGGGCTCGCTGCGCTCACTCCTCGCGCTCACCGACTCCGCGTTCCGTTCACGACTGCGGGGCTCGCTGCGCTCGCTCACGCCACCACCCGCTTCGCCGTGCGCAGGACCAGCACGAAGAAGGGCGCCCCGAAGAACGCGGTCACCACGCCGATGGGGATCTCCGCGGGGGCGGCGACGGTCCGGGCCACGAGGTCGGTCAGCGTCAGGAACGCGCCGCCGAAGAGCATCGACAGCGGCAGGATCGCCCGGTAACTTGCGCCGGCGAGCAGCCGTACGGTGTGCGGGACGATGATCCCGACAAAGCCGATCAGGCCGGTCGCCGAGACGGCCGCGGCAGTGCCGAGCGAGGCGGCGGCGACCAGGATGTAGCGCGAGCGCAGCGGGTGCAGCCCGAGGCTGCTCGCCTCGGCGTCGCCGACGGAGAGCACGTCGAGTTCGCGGCGGTGCAGCAGCACCACCACGGCGGTCACGGCGGCGTACGGCAGCACCAGCAGCACGTCGTGCCAGCCCGCGGTGCCGAGGCGCCCGAGCAGCCAGGAGTAGACCTGCTGGATGCTGTCGCTGTTGCGCTGCAGCAGGTACGTCTGTCCGGCGGCGAGGAAGGCGGAGACGGCGACGCCGGCCAGGATCAACGTAGCCGGCGACGACCGGTCGCGGCCCCCGGCGGCACCCACCAGGTACGTCAGAAGCACGGCACCGACCGCGCCGACGAACGCGGCGAGCGGCACCGTCATCGGCAGTTGATCGATCCCGGTGTCCGCCCCGCGCATGGTGATCACCGCCGTCACACCGAGGCCGGCGCCGGCGGCGACGCCGAGCAGGTGTGGGTCGGCCAGCGGATTACGGAAGACGCCCTGGTAGGCGCCGCCCGCGAGGGCGAGCAGTCCGCCGACCAGCAACGCGAGCACGACCCGGGGCAGCCGCAGCTGCGTGATGATCGCGATCTCCCGCTCGGTGAGCCCGCTGTCGATGTGCACACCGGGGACGAGGTTGAACAGTTCGGCGGCGACGCTGCCCGGCGGCAGACTCACCGGCCCGACGGCCAGGCCGGCGATCGCGGCGAGCAGGGCGGCGACGAATCCGACCGCGAGCCAGCGGGGGCGTAGGCCGCCCGGGCGCGTAGGCCTGACCCAGGAGGGCTCCCCGGCGACCGCGGACGCGGCTGCCGGGGAGCCCGATGGGCGCAGTGTCACGCCGCCGGCACCTTGGCGGCCGCTTCCACGATCGTCCGGAGCAGCTCGACCGCGCGGGGGCCCCAGCGCGAGGCGATGTCGTCGTCGAGGGCGACGACCTGACTGTTCTTGACCGCCGTGACGCCGACCCAACCACTACGGGCCTTGACCGTCTCCGCGGTCTGCTTGCAGCACTTGGTGTCGGCCAGGAAGATCAGGTCGGGGTTGGCCTTGACGATCGACTCCTGGGAGAGCTGCGGGTAGCCGCCCTTGGCGCCGTCGGCGTCGGCCGGGTCGGCCACGTTCTCCATGCCGGCCAGGGTGAAGAGCGAGCCGACGAAGGTCTGGCTGGTCACCGTGAAGTAGGTCGGGTCGAGCTCGTAGTAGTACGTGAGCTTCTTCGACCGCTGCGGCAGGTCCTTGACGAGCGTGGCGATGTCGTCCTTCATCCGCTTCGTCAGGTCGGCCGCCTCGTTCGGGTGGCCGGTGAGCGTCCCCAGGTCGCCGATCTGCTTGTACGAGTCGTCCAGCGTCTTGGCCGCCGGCGCCACGTAGACCGGCACCTTCAGCTTCGTGAGCTGGTCGACCACCTTGTTCATGTCGTTGGAGAGCACCACCAGGTCCGGGCTCTTCGCCGCGATGGCCTCCGCGTTCGGGTTGAAGCCCGACAGATCGCTCTTCGGCGCCTCGGCCGGGTAGTTGGAGTTGTCGTCGACCGCGGTGACCTGCTTGCCCGCCCCGATCGCGAAGAGGATCTCGGTGGCGGTCGGCGAGAGCGCCACGATCTTCTCGGGACGCTTGTCGAGGGTGACGGTGCCGACCGTCACCGGGAACGTCGCGCTGCTGCCGCTCGGGCCGGCCGCCGGCCCGTCGGCCGAGGTGTCGGCGCACGCGCCGAGGGCCATGCTCGCCGCAGCGAGCAGGGCGGTGACAACTATGGGGGTGCTTCTCATCTGTCCTCCTGTCGGTCGAGGAGCTGGTGCTTCGCCGACAGGGGCCGGTTGATCGGTAGGCGCCCCGCCTGCGAGGCGCCCTTCCTCGAGAGCGCTTGTCGCGACCGCGCCGCAGGCGGCCTGGCTCGTCCTCCGCGGCAACGGCGCCGGAGGGCGGCCGGTGGTCTGCCCGCCGAGGCGGCGGGGCGGGGGCATCACAGTTGCGGGACAGCGCCGGATTTGCACCGGCTTCGCTGCGGAACAGTCGGTAGAACGGTAGCGCACTGACCAGGGACGTTATGTCGCCGGATCACCGATCATGGAACACCCCGCCGTCCAAGGAGAGGTCCTTGATCGACGGGGTGACCCACTGTGCGCTAGCAGTACTGCGCCTGCTTGCCGATCGCCCGGTACGGGCAGTCGGCGTACTCGCTGAGGATCAGCACGGCCTCGCGGTTACGCGAGGTCTGGGCCGGGATCACCTCGTCGGGCGGGTAGAAGCCGCCGCCCGAAGCGGAGCCGGGGTACATCTCGAAGGTGTACGCCCAGATCCTGTGGGTCGCCCACATCCAGTCGATGCTGTCACCGTCGGTGATGTAGAGATCCGAGGACTGCTCGGGGGTGTAACCGTTGGTGTTCGCCATCTGGCGACCGATGGTGGCGAAGGTGTTGTACTGGTCGGCGTTCATCCCCGTGGCGGTGTTGGCCGTCGTGTAGCCGTACGGCCAGAGCACCAGCTGTGAGTAGGTGTGGAAGTCGATGTTCGCCTTGATCTGCTGGACGCCGCCGACGACGCGGCTGTTGACGAAGTCGCGCAGCGCCCGGGTCTCGGGGGCCGAGAAGGCCGAGGGCCCGCGGTAGGTCTCCGACGACGTGCTGCCGGAGGAGCCGCCGCAGCAGCCCCAGTTGTAGCCCCAGTTGCGGTTGAGGTCGGTGCCGACGTACGACGATCCGCTGTTGGGCTGGCGGTTCTTGCGCCACGACCGGTACGAGCCGGTGGCGATGTCGTACTCGCTGCCGTCCGGGTTGACCGTCGGCACGATCCAGAGCTCGCGGGTGTTGACGATGTTGGTGATCCGGGAGTCGGAGCCGTAGCTGTCGGTGAAGAGATTGAGCACGTAGATCGCCATTTCGACGGTCAGGTGCTCACGGGCGTGCTGCTGCGAGTTGAAGAGGATCTCCGGCTCGTTCTCGTCGGCGTTGACGTTGTCGGAGATCTTCACCGCCATCAGGTCGCGCCCCTGGTACGAACTGCCGATGCTGGTCTTGCGGGCGATCGAGGGATGGTCGGCGACCACCTTGTTGACGACCGCGGTCAGCTCGGCGTAGTCGTGGTAGTTCGAGTCGGCCGGCGGGAAGGCCATCGTGCTCGGCCCGGAGTCAGCCGGTGGGGCGGCCACCGCCTCGAGCCGGAACCCGAGCGCCTGGATCGCCTTCGCCTCGGAGCCGGTCGCCGAGATGTTCAGGACGCCGTGCTCGACGTAGTCGATGGCGGCGCCGGTGCGGGCCACCGCGTTCCGGTCGGCGACCGTACGGGGACCGAGCACCCGATATTCGCGGGCGGTCTCGCGTGGGGCCGGGTCGGGCTTGGCCTGGGCGGCGATCGGAGTGCTCACCATGGCGAACAGCCCGACGGCCGCGATGACCGCGAGGGCGGTCGCCCGGCGCAGCGAGAGGGGTGGGTGAAGTCGCATTGCTGACCTCCTGGGGGTGTGGAGGATTCCGCTGGTTAGGGCATAACTGCACCACCCGGCCCATGGTCATATCAATATTCATCACGCTCATTTCCATGCCAAGATGACCATCGTTCCGGCAAAGAGTTTCTTGCTATTTACATCTGGCGAAACTTCCTTGCAGGCGGGATAGTGGCGGCAGGAAGTCGTCCCCATACCCGCGGAGCAACCATGGCCAGACCCCGCACCCGCGCGGTCGCCCTCGCCGGCGTCACCGCGCTCGCCCTACTCGGCACCGCGGCCCCGGCCGCCGCGGCGGCGCCCACCACGGCCGGACCCGGATCGACCACATCGGTCACCCACGACGAACAGATCACCTACCAGGACTGGTCGAGCTACCGGCAATGGCGCCGCGGCACGCACGAGGGGACCATCGCGCTTCCGGGGACCCGCACCGGCATCACGCTGCTCAAGCCGACCGGCACCACCGAATACGCCGACCCGCACACCGGCGCCACCCGCACCTGGCAGTACGCCACCTGGACCTCACCGGTCACCCGGATCGGCTTCGACGCCAGCGAACTCGTGGCCTCCTGGAACGCCGAGACCCCCGCCGGCACGTGGATCCAGATCGAACTGCAGGGCACGTACAACACCGGCGACCAGACCCCCTGGTACGTCATGGGCCGCTGGGCCTCCGGCGACCAGGACATCAGGCGCACCAGCGTCAACCGCCAGGGCGACCCGTGGTCGTCGATCTGGACCGACACGTTCTCCATCGACGACGCCAGCGCCGGGGTGCTCCTCCGCGCGTACCAGATGCGGCTCACCCTCTACCGCGCCCCGGACCAGTGGCGCTCGCCGCGGGTCTCGATGCTCGGCGCGATGAGCTCGGCCGTGCCGGACCGGTTCACGGTCACCCCGAGCGCCGGCGGCATCGCCTGGGGCACCGAACTCGCGGTGCCGCGTTACTCGCAGAACGTCCACTCCGGGCACTACCCCGAGTACGACGGCGGCGGCCAGGCCTGGTGCTCCCCCACGTCGACGCAGATGGTGGTGGAGTACTGGGGACGCAAGCCGTCCGCGGAGGACACCGCCTGGGTCGACCCCACCTACCCGGACCCGAGCGTCAACCACGCCGCCCGGATGAGCTACGACTACGCCTACGAAGGGGCGGGCAACTGGCCCTTCAACACCGCGTACGCCGCGTCGTACCGCGGGCTCGACGCGAAGGTGACGCGGCTGCACTCGCTCGACGAGGTGGAACGGTTCATCAAGGCGGGCATCCCGGTGGTGACGAGCCAGTCGTTCCTGGCGAGTGAGCTCGACGACGCCAACTACGGCACGTCCGGGCACCTCTTCGTCGTCGTCGGGTTCACCAAGGACGGTGACGTCATCGTCAACGATCCGGCGTCGTCGTCGAACGACGTGGTGCGCAACGTCTACAAGCGCGAGCAGTTCGAGCAGATCTGGCTGCGGACCAAGCGCTACACCGCGGCCGGCAAGGTGGCCGGCGGCTCGGGCGGCATCGTCTACCTGATCAAGCCCTGGTGGAAGTCCTGGCCGGCCGTGGCCGGCTCGACCAACTGGTAGGCGCAGCCGGGGAAGGCGGGCTCGGCACGGTCAACGGCGACCGTGCCGAGCCCGTCTCGTCACAGCACCTGTGGCAGGTCCCACGCATTGTCCGCGCCGGTCACCTTGTCGATCGTCGGGCCCAGCGTCGGCTTCACGATCGCCTGCTTGATCACCCAGTTCGTCGCCAGCAACTGATAGCCGCTCGCCGTGGCGTACCGGGCGCTCGCCCAGTTCTGCACGCCGACCTTGTGGATCCGGGTCAGCTTGTACGCCTTGGCGAACTCACTCATCTTCTTCAGGAAGTCCGCGACCCGCATCAGCAGCGTGGCGAGCTTGCGGCCGACCGCCGCCGCTCGGGTCGCTGCCAGTGCCGTCTCGAACCGACCGCCACGGACGCCCCCGCCGTGATCCAGGCCACTCCTCCATGGCGTCCGCGTACCGCGTCATCGCGTCCAGGTAGACCTTCACCGGTTGACTCACGCGTCCCCTCTTCCCTCCGGCCGTGGTTCGTTGAGCGCGGCGACGGCCTGCCGTCCGAACTTCGGCGGGCTGCATACCAGGGCACACATCGATTTGTCCGTGAAGACGACCAGGAATCTGCCCCTGCGCAAGATGCCGGCCGGGGCGGGCACGGCCGTGACGATGTGGTTCCGATCCACGTCGTGCAGCCCGTGCGCGACCTGTTCGGACGGACCGAACCAGCGCCTCCAGAAGCCGCTGCCAGGCGGATAGACCAGCTCCGTACGGTAGATCAACAGGCGGCGATCCGTTACCGCGAGGTGAGTTCCCTTGCCCGCGCTGTCGTAGACCGCCTTGGCGATGCGTCAAGATGAACGGTGCGTGGTCCTTGCGGGGAAGGACAAGCTCGGCCCTGAGCGGATATCTCACCCTTACCGTAAGGGGGGCGCGGCGTTCAGCGCTTCGGTTCGCCGTTCTCCGGCTCCACGGGCGACTGGCCGGGGGCCGGCTGGTCGTCGCCCGCGAGGGCGGACCGGAGCCGCTCCTTCTCCGCCTTGCGCCGCTCGGCCGCCTCCGCCATCTGCTGGGCCATCTGGTCGCGCACTCCGCGCAACAGGAAGAACGCCAGTGCCGCGGAGAACGCCACCGCCAACATCAGCTTGATGAAGATGTTGAGATCGACCGGCCAGAGCGCCAATACGACCACGGCGAACAGCCCGATGCGGCCCAACGTGTACTTCACCGCAGGACTCATGTTTGCTCTCCGATCAATTCGCCCGGTCCGGCTCGCCCGGCCAGGCATCCCGCTCAGCTGCGCCGCGCCAGCAACCGGATCCCGTGGAACCAGATCAGCACGTAGACCAGCGAGAACACGGCGGCCGCGATCGCTCCACCGCCGAGCGGCGGCAGGTCGCGCGCGAGTCCGGCGGCGAGCAGCCCCGCCGCGATCGCCACCGCCGCCGCGACCAGCGCGACCGCGATCCGCCCCGCGCCGATCCGCCAGGCCCGGAACTCGTCCACGAACAGCCACACCGGCAGGATCGCGGCGAGCCACCCGTTCGCGCTGCCGAACTCGCCGGCGCCGATGACCATCAGCATCGCGTCGAACAGCGCGAGCACGACCACGCCGACGACGAGGCCGGCCAGGGTCACGCCGACCAGGTCGGGCAGCGCGATGATGCGCCCGTCGGCATCACGCCGCGGGAACCCGTCGCTCTTCGCTTCACTCATGACCAGACGAGGGTACGCGAGCCGCGAGCAGGGCCGGCGCGAAGACTGCCGCCGGGGCGGCCGGCCATGCCCAGGCGCTGTAGTCGACGCGGCATGGCGCGTGAACTGATCGTGGCCGTTCACCGGAATGGTGAACGGCCACGATCACGTCTGCGCTCGGCGCGGCATGAGGCCGGCCGTGCCGGGCGAACCTAAGCCCAGACCTGCTGGGGTTCCGCGCGACGCTCGGCGAGCGACACCGGCGCGTCGTACTCGCGCACCACCTCGTACCTGGTGTTGCGCTCCACCGGGCGGAAGCCGGCGTCCCAGATCAGGTTCAGCAGGTCCTCACGGTGCATCGTGTTGGGAGTGCCGTACGAGTCGGCGTCGTGGGTGATCTTGTATTCGACCACCGACCCGTCCAGGTCATCGGCGCCGAAGTTCAGCGACAGCTGCGCCACGGACAGCCCGTGCATCACCCAGAAGCACTTCACGTGCGGGACGTTGTCGAAGAGCAGCCGGGAGACGGCGAAGGTCTTGAGCGACTCGGCCGGTGAGGCCATTGTGGTCCGCGCCTGGATCCGGTTGCGGATCTTCCCATCCGAGGAGTCAACGAAGTCATGCTGGTAGCGCAGCGGAATGAAGACGGTGAACCCGCCGGTCTCGTCCTGCAGCTCGCGCAGCCGCAACACGTGGTCGACGCGGTGCCGCGGCTCCTCGATGTGGCCGTAGAGCATCGTGGACGGGGTGCGCAGCCCCTTCTCGTGGGCCAGTCGGTGGATCCGCGACCAGTCCTCCCAGTGGCAGGCATGGTCCACGATGTGCTGGCGGATCTCCCAGTCGAAGATTTCGGCGCCACCACCGGTCAGCGACTCGAGCCCGGCGTCCATCAGCTCGTCGAGGATCTCGTCGGCCGGCAGGCCGCTGATCTTCTCGAACCACTGCACCTCGGTCGCGGTGAACGCCTTCAGCTTCACGTTGGGGAGCGCGGCCTTCAGCTCACGCAGCACCTTGGGGTAGTAGCGCCAGGGCAGCGTCGGGTGGAGGCCGTTGACGATGTGCAACTCGGTGAGCTGCTCGTCCTCCATCTCCTTCGCCTTGCGCACGGCTTCCTCGATGCGCATGGTGTATGCGTCCTTCTCGCCCGGCTTGCGCTGGAACGAGCAGTACGCACAGGATGCGCTGCAGACGTTCGTCAGGTTGAGGTGCCGGTTGACGTTGAACATCACCCGGTCACCGTTCATCTCGGTGCGCTTGTGATGGGCAAGCCGCCCGAGCCACGCGAGGTCGTCGCTCTCGTAGAGCGCGACGCCGTCCTCACGGGTCAGCCGCTCTCCGGCGTACACCTTTTCTTCCAGCTCACGCTTGAGTCCGACATCCATGTCCGCCCCGCCCTTCCAGCAGCGATCCATGACCGAGCGTACGTGGACGGCCGAAGCGCACGTCCGAGGGCCGGGAGGCAGCGATGTACTTCACCCTCTTCACAGCATCTCGTTACCGACTACCGCATCGACATCGGCACCGCTGTGCGGTAGGACAGAGTGGGACAGGGCACACCACACGACGCGGGATCACCGCCGCGCCATGGGCGCGGCTTCTTGGCGCCGGACGGGGAGTAAGCGGCATGGCGAAGAGCAGGCGGAACCGACAGCCGCGAGCTGGCCGGGGGATCGCGCCCGTGCTGCGCCCGCTCGCCTGGTCGGCTCTGCTCGGCGCGATCGTCGCTGCCGCGTTGGCCTCCCCCGTATATGCGGATCCGCCGCTGCCCAACGCGGTTCCCGACACGGGCGCTCGCCCGCTGCCCGCCGGTGCGCTGCAGATCCCCGGCACCGCTCCGGTCCCCGGCGCGACCCCACCGTCCGGATCGACACCCGCCACCTCGGCCGTCACCGGCCCGCTCGCCACGCAGATCTTCGCCAAGGAGACCGAGGTCGCGACCCGGGCCGAGCAACTGCTCAAGTTGCGGCAGGAGGTGGTAGCGGCGAAGACGACCGAGACGGCGGCCGAGGCCGAGCACCGCGCGGCCGAAGCGACGATGGCCGAGGCGAAGCGGAGGGCGGAGGCGGCCGCGGTCGACGCGCTCAAGGACGCCGCCGCGCTGCCGCCGGGCGCCTTCGGCAGCGACCTGCACGACCTCGGCTCGCTCTCCCGCCTCCAGCGGGGCACGCAGAACGGCGCGGACACCGACGCCGCGGCACGGGAAGCGAGCCGCGCCCAGCTCACGGAGCGCTCCGCCAAGCTGGCGCACGAGACGGCCCGGGCGCGTTCCACGCTGGTGCAGAAGCAGTTCAGCGACCTCGAGGTGATCTACAAGCGGTCCGAGGCGGAGCTGACGAAGCTCAAGCGGGACAACACCGACCAGCTGGCGGTGATCGAGCAACAACGCGAAACCAACGAGCAGCGCCTCGGTCCGGGCATCAGCAACACCAGCGTCGCGGGGAAACGGGCGAATCCGAAGGCCCTCGCGGCTCTGGAGTTCGCGCTGCGGCAGCGGGGCAAGCCCTACGTGTGGGGGGCGGAGGGCCCGGACACCTACGACTGTTCCGGGCTGATGTGGGCCGCCTACCGCTCCGTCGGCTACCGGAGCCTGCCCCGGGTCGCCAACGACCAGTACTACGCGACGCGGGGCAAGACGGTGGACCGGTCCGCGCTCCTCCCCGGCGACCTGGTCTTCTTCGCCTCCGGCCCCAGCTGGCAGAGCATCCATCACGTCGGCATGTACGTCGGTGGCGGAAAGATGGTGCACGCGCCGAACAGCACTGAAGTGGTGAAGGTGTCGGAGGTGTGGTGGTCGCGGCTCTACGGCGCGACGCGGGTGTTCGACGCGGTCAACGCACCGACCACCCCGTCTCCCACCCCGAAGCCGTCCACCACCCCGAAGCCGTCCACCTCCCCCAAGCCCCTCCCGACCAAGCCGACGACCAAGCCGCCCACCACACCGCCGACAACACCGCCCGCGACGCCGACGACGCCGCCGCCGGCCACCCCGCCCACTCCGGTCACGCCGCCCACCTCTGGCGTGAAGCCCACCGCGACGGCGAGCGCGAGCGCGTCCGGCACGCAGTCATCCGCCACCACCGCGCCGGGCGGCACCTCGGGCGCGACTCCGAGCGCAGGGCAGTAACCAGCGGCAACCGCCGACCCGTCGGTGCCGAGAGTCCGCCGGGCCGCCCTCCGGCTGTGCACACGGAGCCGGATATGGCACCGTGAGACCCGGGACTCTCCTCGCCGCGCCCGCGCGGCCGGGCGGAGCGGGAGGCAGGGATGGGCGAAGAGCAGGTTCAGCCGCACGTCGGGCGAGCGGGGTCGTCCCCCGACGACCGTTCGGCACCCGCAGAGGGCGACATCGTCGGCTCCGCCGACGCGAGCCGTGCCACCACCTCCGGCGCCGGGGGTGTGGACACGTCCCCGCGCGCGGGTGCCGCGGCCGTGCCGCCCCTCGAACGACGCCGCCCGAAGGCGCCCGCGGCGGAGGCATCCTGGTCCGCGTTCGCCGTCCCGCCCGCGGCCCCCGAGTCACCGCAGGGCCAGCCGCGGGCAGCCGAGCCCTCCGCGGAGCCGCACCAATCGGCGGATCGACGCGAAGCCGCCGCCGCGGCCACGCTCCCCCCTGGCGAGGGCCTCATCGATCCACTGCCCAGCCAGCGGTCGGCCACCCACGATCCGTCCACAGCGGAATATCCGGCGACCAGCGGCGCTCGGGCACGCGCCACCGTCCCGACCGCACAGCGGGTCTCGGCCGACGAGATCGCCGCTGCGGTGCCGGCCGCACCGGCCCGGGCCCGCGTGTACGGCGCTGGCACCGCTGAGCGCGACGCACCGCGTCGGCCCGTGCAGCCGCCGCAACCGGCCGAGCCGCCCCGGCCGCCAACGCCGCAACCGCCGGGGCCCGGCCCGGCGCCGACACCCTTGCCGGCACCGCAACCGAACCCGCCCACACCGGAGCCGCTGCCGAACCCGCCGCTGCCGAACCCGCCCGGTCCGAATCCACCGGGACCGCGACCGCACCGACCGTCACCCACTCCACGACCGACGCCGCCGGCTCCGGGACCTCAGCCCGTGCCTCCGCTGCCGCCGGCGCCACCCGGACCGCCCCGCCCGCCGGGCCCGGCGCCGGCTCCCCCGTTTCCTCCGCCGCCGGCGGTCACCACGAGCGCGACCCCGGACAGCGCCGGCAGCGGCGCCGCGATGATCCCGCCGGTGGCCCTGCCGCCGCTCCCGGCCACCTCACCCGCGCCCACGTCACCGTTCGTGCCCGCGCCTGCGCTACCGGTCTGGCCCGCTCCGAGCGATCCCACCGCGCCGCGCTCCGGTCGCGACACGAGCGCGCCGTCCGGCAACGTCACGTCAGCCGGATCGGCGGACGTCGCCCCGCGCCGCGGCGGTCAGCGCCCCTCCGGCACCGTCTACGGCGGCGCGCCCAGCGGCGCGGCGCGCGGCTTCCCCGAGCCGGATCCCACGATGATCACGATGCCGGTGAGTAACCCGCTGGAAAATTCCGGATCTCTGACCGGACACATCCTGGCCCAGGGGCGCGCGGACACCGTCCCGGAGGGTGGGAGCACCGCGAAGGTGCTGCTCATGCTCCTGGCCGGCCTCGGGCTCCTCATCGTGGTGGGCGTCCTGGTGGTGCTCATCGTCGGCGACGCTTTCAGCAGCCTGTTCGGCGGTCTGCTGGGCGGGTGACCGACGCGAACGGGTGACGCGCGCCGGACGACGCCGGGTGACCCTGCCCACTGGCGGGCGCTCGGGCGTGGCGCCCGTTCAAGATGGCCGTACACTGGCATAGATCACTGACCCGGCATGCCCATGAGCGTGCCCATGGGCGATCTTGCGGGCGATTCAACGGCGACGAGAAGCCGTGGCGGGCCATTCGCGAAGATACGCCCCGCCTTGAGAGGTTTTCTTGACGATTTTCGCTGACCCCAGCACGTTTCCGTCCGTCCTCGACGCCCCGGTCGACCCCACCGAACCGGTCACCCCGGTAGGTTCCACCACCCCCGACTCCGCGTCCGCGCCGGTGGTGACGCCGCAATCCGAGGCTCCCGACTTCGCCGCGCTCGGCCTGCCCCAGCCCCTCGTCCGGGCCCTGGCCAAGGCCGGCATCACCACCCCGTTCGAGATCCAGCAGGCGACCGTGCCGGACGCGCTGGCCGGCCGGGACGTGCTCGGCCGCGGCCAGACCGGCTCGGGCAAGACCCTCGCATTCGGACTGCCCGTTCTCGCGCGCGTTTCGGCCGGCGGCCGGGCCCGTCCCCTGCACCCCAAGGCACTCATCCTGGTGCCCACCCGCGAGTTGGCCATGCAGGTCAATGACGCGCTCATGCCGCTGGGCAAGTCGGTCGGCGTCTTCCTCAAGACCGCGGTCGGGGGCGTCCCCTACGACCGGCAGATCGACTCGCTGCGCCGCGGCGTCGAGGTCATCGTCGCGACCCCCGGCCGGCTCGGTGACCTGATCGAGCGCGGCGTCTGCCGCCTCGATGACATCGAGGTCACCGTCCTGGACGAGGCCGACCAGATGGCGGACATGGGCTTCCTGCCCGAGGTCACCCAATTGCTGGCGAAGACCCCGGCCAACGCCCAGCGGCTGCTCTTCTCGGCCACGTTGGACGGCGACGTCGACGCGCTCGTCAAGCGGTTCATGACCGACCCGGTCACCCACTCGACGGCACCGTCGACGGCCGCCGTCTCCACGATGGATCATCACCTGCTGCTGATCCCGCCGCACGACAAGTTCGCGGTGACCGCGTCGATCGCCGCCCGCGAGGGCCGGACGATGATGTTCGCCCGCACCCAGATGGGCGTCGACCGGCTCGTCGAGCAGCTCGCGGCCGTCGGTGTCCGGGCCGGTGGACTGCACGGCGGCAAGACCCAGAGCGTCCGCACCCGCACCCTCGCCGAGTTCAAAGAGGGCCGGATGAACGTGCTGGTCGCTACGGATGTCGCCGCCCGCGGCATTCACGTCGACGGGGTGTCGCTCGTCGTGCACATCGACCCGCCGAAGGACCCGAAGGACTACCTGCACCGCGCGGGGCGTACCGCGCGGGCCGGCGAGTCGGGCGCGGTCGCGACGCTCGTTCTGCCGAAGCAGCGCCGGACCACCCTGGCCATGATGCAGAAGGCAGGCGTCGAGCCGGCCGAGGCCCGGGTACGGGTGGGCGACCCGGCACTGGCCGAACTGACCGGTGCGGTCGAGCCCAGCGGCGTGCCCGTGGTCAACGAGCCGCAGCACCGCACCGAACGCCCGCGGGGCGAGCGCCGCTACGGCGACCGGCCCCAGGGTGAGCGCCGCTACGGCGACCGCCCCCAGGGTGAGCGCCGCTTTGGCGACCGCCCCCAGGGTGAGCGCCGCTACGGCGACCGGCCCCAGGGTGAGCGCCGCTACGGTGACCGGCCGCAGGGCGAGCGGACCGGGGGCACCGAGCGCGGCGCCGGTGAGTGGCGCTCGTCCGGCGAGCGTCGCGCGCCGTTCCGGCAGGACGACCGTCGGCAGGGTGACCGACCGCGGTTCGGCGAGCGCCGGCCCGCGCGTACCCACTGATTTTCTGCTCGTGAGTAAGGGGTCGGCAGCGTGCTGCCGGCCCCTTGTTCGTGGCGGTGGTCGGGATCCGGGCCGGGAGGATGTCCCCGCACCCGGCCGCGTGCACCGGTAACGTCCGACGCATGCCGACCATGCCCAAGTCGCTCTTCTGGATCCGGACCGACACGACCGGTGCTGACCATGTTCTCCTCAACGACCAACGTGGCCTCTCCGCCCGCGGCGTCGCGGTGGTGGCCGATCCCGTGCCCTACACGTGCACCTACACGCTCCTCACCGACGAGCACTGGGCCACGTCGCGGTTGGAGGTCACGGTCGAGGGCGCGGGCTGGCTGCGCACGTTGCGAATGGAACGGGCGCTCGGACGCTGGCGGGTCAGCACCGCCGAACAGGGTGACCTCGCCGCCGCGCTGAGGGCCGCCGGGCACGGCAACCCGGGCTTCCCGGGAACCGAGGAGCCGGGCCGATTGGAGGACGCCATCGACGTGGACCTCGGTCGTGCACCGCTCTTCAACACCCTGCCGATCCGCCGGCTCGGGCTGCGGGAGGGCGACGTCGGCACGGAGCACCGGATCCCGGTCGCCTGGGTGCACGTGCCGAGCCTGGAGGTGCTGCCGGCCACGCAGTCGTACACGGTCCTCGGCCCCGACCGGGCGCGCTTCGCCGTCAAGGGCTTCAACGCTGAACTCGGGCTCGACGACGACGGCTACGTCACCCACTATCCGGGGCTCGCCGAACGGCGGTGACGTTCCGTCAGATGGCGCCGGCGAGCAGGAACCGTTCGACCGCGGCGAGGTGGGGTGCGAGGTCCAGCCCCTGCTCGGCGATCCAGGCGTCGGAATAGTACGTGTCGCTGTAGCGGTCGCCGGCGTCGCAGAGGAGGGTCACGATCGATCCACTCTCGCCGGCCGCGCGCATCGCCGAGATGATCCCGAAGGCGCCCCAGAGGTTGGTGCCCGTCGACCCACCGACCCGGCGGCCCAGCACCTCGCTCGCCGCCCGCATCGTGGCCAGCGACGCCGCGTCGGGTACCTGCACCATCCGGTCCACCACGCCCGGCTGGAACGACGCCTCGACGGACGGGCGGCCGATCCCCTCGATCCGCGACCCCCGCCCGGTGACCACCGACCAGTCACCGGCCTGCCACGCCGGATAGAACGCGGAATTCTCCGGGTCGACGACGCAGACCTTGGTGCAGTGCCGCTGGTAACGGGCGTACCGCCCGATCGTGGCGCTGGTCCCACCCGTCCCCGCCCCGACCACGATCCAGGCCGGCACGGGGTGTCGTTCCAACGCCATCTGGGCGTAGATCGACTCCGCGATGTTGTTGTTGCCGCGCCAGTCGGTGGCCCGCTCGGCGTACGTGAACTGATCCATGAAGTGCCCACCGCGGTCCTCGGCGAGCCAGCGCGCCTCGACCACGACGGCCGCCGGGTCCCGCACGAGATGTGACTTCCCGCCGTGGAACTCGATCTGCGCGATCTTCTTCGGGGATGTGGAGGCCGGCATGACGGCGATGAAGGGCAACCCGAGCATGCGGGCGAAGTACGCCTCGGAGATGGCGGTCGACCCGGACGACGCCTCGACGATGGTGGTCCGGGGGCCGATCCAGCCGTTGCAGAGCCCGTAGAGGAAGAGCGAGCGGGCGAGGCGGTGCTTGAGCGAGCCGGTCGGATGCACCGACTCGTCCTTGAGGTAGAGGTCGATGTTCCAGGCCCGGGGCAGCGGGAACGGCAACAGGTGGGTATCGGCGGAGCGATTGGCGTCGGCCTCGACCATCGCGATCGCCGCGGTCACCCAGGCACGATCCGCGTCATTACACCGGTCCAGCTGCTCCATGCACTGACCGTAACAAGCCGCTGTCAGGGCCAGCGGCCGGCGGCTATCCGACGCGCGGTGCGGCGCTGCCCGGCGCGACCGAGCGCCAGCATGACCGGGGCCAACCGCATCGCGGCGCCGGGAAAGGCGTCCAGCAGGCGCACCTGCGCGCCGCGCCAGCGCGGCACCGCGACGACCGGACGGGGTTTGCGCGCCAGCCGGGCGGCCCGGACCGCGACCCGTTCGGGACGCAGCAGCGTGCCGGTGAAGGAGACCGCCGCGTCCTCGTCGTCGAGCCGGTCATGCAGCATCGGCGTCCAGATCCCGTCGGGGCAGAGGCAGGAGATGTGCAGGTCGCGCTCGCCCGCGGTCCGCAGGTCGGCGAGCGTGCCGAGGCTGAACGCTATCAGCGCATGCTTGCTGGCCGCGTAGACGGTCTCGCCGGGCGGGGCGATCAGGCCGGCGAGCGACACCACGTTGACGACGTGTCCGCGCCGGCGCGGCCGCATCACGGCGAGTGCCGCGACCGTGCCGTTCATCGCGCCGAGCGTGTTGACCTCGATGATCCGTCGCCGGAGCTCCGCGTCCTGGGTCCAGGAGGCGCCGGTGGCGAGGATGCCGGCGTTGTTGACCCAGAGGGCCAGGCCGGGTCCGTCCCGGTCGGCGAGCGCGGCGACCGCCGCGCAGGCGGCGTCGTCCCGTACGTCGAGGGGATGTGAACGGCCGCCGATCGGCTCGGCGGCGGCGGCGACGGCGGCTCCGTCGACGTCGGTGAGGAGCACGGTCCAACCGTCGCGGTGCAGCGCGGTCGCGATGGCCAGGCCCAGCCCGCGGGCCGCGCCGGTGACGACTGCGGTGCCAGAGGGTGGCATCATGCCGCACCCTACCGCCGCCGGGCCGGCCTTCGCGCCCGCCGACTAGGAGGTTATCGACTGGGGACGGTTCTCCCATTTGGTCGACAGGGCGACGGTGGTGCGGGTGGAGGCGATGCCGGCGGTGCGGTTGAGGCGCAGGATCACCTGCTCCAGCTGTGCGATGGTGCCGACGCGGGCCCGGCAGAGGAACGACTCGACACCGGCCATGAAGTAGCAGGACTCGATCTCGGGCATCCCCCGCAGCGCTTCGAGCACATCGTCGGTGTCGGCGCCGGAGTCCTGGACGAGGCCGATGAGCGCGGTCACGCCGAGGCCGATGGCGTCGGGATCCACATCCACCCGGTAGCCGCGGATCACTCCCGCGGACTCCAGCTTGGCGACCCGCTCGTGCACGGCGGGGGACGAGAGCCCGACCTGACGGGCGAGTTCGGCGTAGGAGAGCCGGGCGTTGCCCTGCAGCAGCTCCACGATGGTCAGGTCGATGGCGTCCACGGCCTGTAGACGATAGCCAGGTCGATCGGGCGTCCGACGCGCGGTGGCGTAAGAGTAAGGGTAAAAAGGAATATAGGCCCCCAAATCTTACTGGCTAACTTCTCACATGGTGCGTTTTCCCTGTTTCCCGGACACGGCACGCTCACGGTGCTCTAATGATCCTTACGTGCCTACCGGAGGCTCTGGCGGACGGTCCATGGGGGCTGCGACCAGCGCGGAGCCCTCCGTCGACGCGAGGAGGGGGCCCGTGGACACTGGAGATCGTCTGCTGACGCCGGGCGAGGTGGCTGCGCTGTTCCGCGTCGACCCCAAGACCGTAACCCGATGGGCCGCTGCGGGACGTATTGGCAGCATCCGGACGCCCGGCGGGCATCGCCGGTTCCGGGAGTCCGAGGTGCGCGCGCTCCTCGAGGGTGAAGGCGTCCTCGAGGAGGGCGAGGAGAGCCCGCCGCAGGCCCGCAACGCCGGACCGACCAACCCGGGCGATCCCGGCCCGACGACCAACATCGGCCTGCACTGACGGTCGGCGCGACGAGATGCGCGTGAGCCGGGAGCGCGGGCCACGGCGCGACGCGTTACTCCCTGATCATCGAGATCAGCCGGGTCAGCGGTCGGCGCCGAGTTCCCCGGACCATCGCCGGAACAGCGAGTGGTCGACGCCGAGCGCGTCGAGCACCTTGCCGGCGACGAAGTCGATCAACTGCGCGGCCGACGCCCCGCCACCCGCACCGTAGAAGCCGGGGCTCGCCGGCAGCACCACCGCGCCCGCGTCGTGCAGGGCGATCAGGTGCTCCAGGTGGCTCCGGGTGACCGGCGTCTCGCGGGGCACCACCACCACCGGCCGCCGCTCCTTCAGGTTGACCTCGGCGGCCCGCTGCAACAGATCCTTGGACAGCCCGATGGCGATCCCCGCGCACGAGGCGGTGCTCGCCGGCACCACGACCATCCCGCGTACCGGATAGGAGCCGCTGCTCGGCCCGGCCGCGAGATCACCGGAAGGCCAGTGCACGACGTTGTCGGCCGAGAGATCCCGCCCCAGCCAACCGGCGAGGTCGTCCTTCCAGTGCGCGTCCCGGAAGGGCGCACCGGTCTCGTCGAGGATCGTCAGCCGTGCGGCCCGCGAGACCACCAGGTCGACGGCGGCACCCGCGTCCAGCAGCCCGCGCAGCACCGCGGCCGCGTACGGCGTACCCGATGCCCCTGACACACCGACCACCCAGGGCCTTCGCATACGGTCACACTCCCTCTCGAAACGGGGCTTCCGCCGCGCCTCCAATATGGTATGACCTCTGGCGAGGCGGACACTGTACAGCGAAGAACGCAGCACGGTGGAAGTCGGACGACCCCGAAGGCACGGCATTGACTCGCGGAAAGGCGACGGTGTTGGGCGTGGACGGATTTTCGGCCGCTCTCCAGCTCGACTGCCCCCTCCCATCAAGGATCTCCCCCCATGCGGACGCGGTGCAGCAGTGGCTGGGCGGTTGGGTGCTGCGCTGCGGGCTCCCACCGGACGGTCGGGGCGGACGACAGGTGGCGGTCGGGCGCTTCGCCCGCTACGCCGGGCGGCTCTACCCGGACGCGACGGAGCGTGATCTGCGCGTGCTCAGCGCGCTGTTCACCTGGTTCTTCCTGCTCGACGACGAGTGCGACGCGAGTCGCGAACCCGATCCGGCGCAGCTGCGCGGCCTGCTGGACACGGCGCTGACCCTGTTCCGCACGGGACGGGCGCCGCGGGGCGCGTTGCGCGGACCACTGCGGCGGATGCTGACCGACGCGTGGCGGGTGCCGAACCGACGGATGCCGCCGTCCTGGCGGAGCCGGTTCGCCGACGCGGCCGCGCACCATTTCGACGGCGTGCTCGTGGAGGCGACCAACAAGGCCGGTGGCCGTCGGCCGGGCGTCGGCGAGTACGTGGAGCTGCGTCGCGCCACGTCGGCGGCGTACGTGTCGTACACGCTCATGGAGTTCACCACCGGCGTGCCGGTGCCGGACGCCGTCTACCACCACCCGGCCGTACGCGAGTTCAGCGCGACCGGAAACGACCTGCTCTCCTGGTTCAACGATCTGCTGTCGCTGGAGCGCGACACCGCTACCTCCGGCGGCCACAACCTGGTGCTCGCGCTCGCCGACGAGCACGGCCTGTCGGATGCCGCCGCCATCGAGGAGGTCATCCGCCGCTGGCACGAGTCGATGGGCCGGTTCGTCGAACTCCGGGCCGCGATGCCGTCGTTCGGCCCCGAGCTCGACGCCGGGCTGCAGCACATGCTCGACGGAGTGGCCAACTCGGTGCGCGGCACCATCGACTGGTCGCTGGAGACCGCGCGCTACCACCCACCGAAGGTTCCGGCCACCTGCGAAGGCAGCGCACCGTAGCCGCGCGGACGTCAGGGGCGCAGGTCGAGCCGGAGCACGAGATCCAGCAGGGCGAAGACGAAGAGGGCGATCCCGACGAACCCGTTGGCGGTGAAGAACGCGCGGTTGACCCGGGACAGGTCGGTGGGAGTGACCACGACGTGCTGGTAGCCGAAGGCGACCGCGGTCAGCGCCAGCCCGATCCACCATGGCCAACCGAAACCGAGCAGCGCGCCGAACCACAGGAAGAGCGCGAACGTGACCGCGTGCGCCAGCGTCGAGGCGTGCAGGGCGAACGCGCGGCCGTACCGCGCGGGCACGCTGTGCACGCCGATCTCGCGGTCGACCTCCGAGTCCTGGCAGGCGTAGATCAGGTCGAAGCCGCCGATCCAGAGCCCCACGGCGGCGCCCAGCAGGAAGGCCGGTCCGGAGCCGTGCAGCGAGCCGGTCACCGCGAGCCACGCGCCGACCGGGCCGACCGCCTGGGCCAGCGCCAGGATGGCGTGCGGCCAGTTGGTGAACCGCTTGCCGTACGGGTAGAGGATCAGCGGCACGACGGCCAGCGGGGCGAGGATCAGGCAGAGCGGGTTGAGCGCGGCGGCCGCGGCGAGGAAGACGACCAGGGCCGCGAGCGCGCCGGTCCAGGCCGTCCGCACGCTGACCGCTCCGGTGACGAGCTCCCGGCCGGCGGTACGCGGATTACGCGCGTCGATCCGGCGGTCGATGATCCGGTTCGCGGCCATCGCGAAGGTGCGGGCGCCGACCATGGCGATGGTGATCAACAGCAGGTCGAGCCAGCGCACCCGGCCAGCGTGGACGGCCATGGCGGTGAGCGCGGAGAGGTACGCGAAGGGCAGCGCGAAGACCGAGTGTTCGATCGCGACGAGCTTCAGGAACGCCTTCACGCGTCCCGGCGTCGGTTGGGCCGCCGCCGGTCCGGCGGCGTCGGCGATGTCAGGAGTGGCGCTCACTGGATTCCGTATTCCTTCCAGCGCTTGTCGACCAGCGACGCGACCTCCGGCGACATCACCATCTCCTCCGGCCAGCCACGGGTGTAGCCCTCGGTGGGGAGCTTGCGGGTGGCGTCGACACCCGCCTTGCCGCCCCAGAACTGCTGGTACGACGAGTGGTCGAGGTGGTCGACCGGGCCCTCCGTGAGCAGCAGGTCGCGGGCGTAGTCGACGTTGCCGAACGCGCGGAACGCCACCTCGTTGTAGTCGTGCACGTCGCAGTCCTCGTCGACGATCACGATCAGCTTGGTCAGCGACATCAGATGGGCGCCCCAGATGGCGTTCATGACCTTCTGGGCGTGCTTCGGGTAGCGCTTGCGGATCGAGACGATCGCGCAGTTGTGGAATACCCCGGCGGCCGGCAGGTCGTAGTCGATGATGTCCGGGATCAGCAGCTTGAGCAGCGGCTGGAAGATCCGCTCGGTCGCCTTGCCGAGACCGTGGTCCTCCTGCGGCGGCTTCGACGTGATGATCGAGTGATAGACGGGATCCCGCTGCGTCGTCATGCACTCGATGTGCAGCACCGGGAATGGCTCGACCGGGGTGTAGAAGCCGGTGTGGTCGCCGAACGGACCCTCCGGCAGCCGTTCCCCCGGCTCCAGGTAGCCCTCCAGCACGATCTGCGCGTGCGCCGGGACCTGCAGCGGCACGGTCAGGCAGTCGACCATCTCCACCCGCTCCCCGCGCAGGAAGCCGGCGAAGAGGTACTCGTCGATGTCGCCGGGGAGTGGCGCGCTCGCCGCGTAGGAGACGACCGGGTCGCAGCCGATCGCGATCGCCACGGGCAGCCGCTCGCCACGCCGCTCCGCCACCGCGTGGTGGGCGGTCGAGTCCTTGTGGATCTGCCAGTGCATGCCGAGCGTGTTGTGCGAGTGCTGCTGCAGCCGGTAGAGCCCCAGATTCCGCTTGCCGGTCTCCGGATGCTTCGTGTGGGTGAGACCGTAGTTGTGGAAGATCCCACCGTCGCCGGGCCAGACCCGCAGGCCGGGAAGGCGGTTGAGGTCGACGTCGTTCCCCCGGTAGACCACCTGCTGACACGGCGCGGTCTTCACCTTGCGCGGCGGCACCGACTTGAGCTGCATCACCTTGCCGAGACCTTCGCGGATGCCCGACCAGCCCACCGGCAACTCCGGCTTGACCAGCGCACCGATCCGCTCGCCGATCTCGTCGAGGTGGTCGACGCCGAGCGCCATCGCCATCCGCCGCTCGGTGCCGAAGAGGTTGATCGCCACCGGCATCTCGCCCCTGGTGGGGCGCTCGAAGAGCAGCGCCGGGCCGTGCGCCCGCACCGTCCGGGTGACCACCTCACTGATCTCCAGAGTGGGGTCGACCGGAACGGTCACCCGACGCAGCTCGCCGGCCCGTTCGAGGGCCGCGAGGAAGTCTGTGAGATCGGTGTACGGGAAACCACGTGCCGCCATGCCTGCCAGTCTCGCGCACGCTGCCATCGACCACCCGAGCCGGGTCGACGGATGCGGCGAGATCTCCCTGCGGGCCGCCTCAGCCCTCGTCGTTGAAGCGTTCGAGATAGCCGGCGAAGGCCGACAGGTCGGCCGCCGACCAGTCGGCGAAGCGCTCCTCGAGCACTGTCCGCTGCTGGCGACCCGCCGCCTCGATCTTTTTCTGGCCGGCCGGCGTGACGCGCAGGATCTGCGCCGTCGGACGACCGGGACCGACGACCCGATCGAGCAGACCACGCCGCTCCAGATCCGTCACCTGCCGGCTCACCGTGGACTTGTCCAGCAGGTAGTAACCGGCGAGGTCGATCGCCCGGCATCCGCCGGTGGCGTGCACGTGCGCCAGGAGGGTGTACGCGACAAAGGACAGATCCGGATGGAGCCGGTTAACCAGCGCCCGCACCCGCCGGGCGAACAGATTGAGCTGGGCGTGGATCACGTCCACCGACTGTGCGCGCTCCGGCATGTCACCTCACTCCTTCGAGTTGTACTATACAACTACGCAAGTTGTACTTTGCAACTCCAGGAGCTGCCGTGACCACCGCCCACGCCCGCACCCCCCGGCCGCACGACGGCGCGCCGTCCCTCCGGCACACCCTCGCCCACCTCGCCGTCCCGGTGCTGCTCGCCGTCGGGATGGCGCTGGCCTACCTGGGCGGTTTCCACAAGCCCGCCCCACACGCGCTGAAGGTCGACGTGATCGGTGCCAGCCCCCAGGTGCAGGTGCTCGCGCAGACCATGAAGAACCGGCTCGGCGACGCCGCGGACATCCGTACGGTGCCCACCGAGGCGGAGGCGCGCACACTGCTGAAGCACCAGGAGATCTCGGGGGCGTACCTCCCCGACCCGCACACCCCGCGCCTGCTGATCGCCTCCGGCGGTTCGGAGACCACAGCTTCCGTCGTGGAGCGGATCTTCGCGCCGGTCGCGCTCCGTCAGGGGCTGCCGCTCGCCGTCGACGATGTGGCGCCGACCAGCCCCGACGACCCGTCGGGACAGGGCATCTTCTTCTATCTCGTGGCGCTCACCGTTGGCGCCTACAGCACGTCGATCGCGATCGGCGCGGCGGGCGCACGGTTGAAACCGGCCGTCCGTGGCCTGCTCGGCGTCGGCGCGGCCGCCGCCGTCACCCTGCTCACCACGCTGGTCGCCGGTCCGCTGTACCACGCCATCCCGAGCCACGTGCTCCCGATCGGGGGGCTGGCCCTCATGTACTCGACCGCGGTCGTGCTCATCGGCATCGGCCTGCACACGTTCCTCGGCCGGTTCACCACCGGAGCGGTCGTCGGGCTCTTCGTGATGCTGAACTTCACCACCTCCGGTGGCGTCTACGCCCCGCAGCTACAGCCCGGCTTCTTCGCGGCGCTGCACAACTTCTGGATCGGTTCGGGGCTGGTCGAGGCCGGCCGCAAGCTGCTCTACTTCCCCGACCTCGGCATTCGCGGCGACGTCACGAAGCTGGCGTGGTGGCTCGCCGCCGGTGTGCTCCTGCTGGGGCTGGCCGCGACCGTCGAACGCCGCCGGCACAGCGCCCCGACCACTCCCGTTCAGCGGTCGGAGCAGCCGGCCGACGATCAGGAGCGGGAAGAGCTCGAGGAAGTCGTCGTCGCCTGAGCACCCGCCCGCGGGCGGGAGCCACCCGGCCGTCCGCCCGCTCGGCGACGTGCGCCCCGGCGCGGCGTCACACCCCGGCGTAGGAGTGCAGGCCGGTGAAGAAGAGATTCACGCCGAACAGGTTCATCAGCATGGTGAGGAAGCCGATCACGGCGATCCAGGTGGCGGTCGAGCGCTTCACGCTGGGGGTCGCCCGTGCGTGCAGGTAGCCGGCGTAGACCACCCACGAGATGAACGCCCAGGTCTCCTTCGGGTCCCAACCCCAGTAGCGGCCCCAGGCCGCCTCGGCCCAGACCGCACCGGCGGCCACCGCGAACGTCCAGATCGGAAACGCGAACGCGTGCAGCCGGAAGGTCAGCCGCTCCAGCCCCTCGGCCGCCGGCACCCGCCGCCCGAGCGTGTACGGGAAGCTGCGCCTGCCCCGTTCGTATCCGGACCGGATGAGGAACATCGTCGCCGGAACGAAGCCGAGCAGGAAGATCCCGGACGCGAGGACCGCCGCGGAGACGTGGACCACGAACCAGGCCGACTTGAGCGCGGGCATCAGCGGCCCGATCGGGGTGTAGAGCACCATGCCGGCGATCCCGAGCAGCAGCACCATGGCGAGCGCGACGAAGAGGCCGAGATGACGGATGTCCGGCCGGCGGGAGAGCACCGCCAGCCAGGCGACGACGCCGACGAGCGTGACCGAGAGCACGAACTCGTACATGTTGCCCCAGGTCATCCGGTCCGCCGCCAACCCGCGGGTGACGACGGCGCCCAGATGCGCGAGGGCCGCGATCACGGTGACCACGACGGCGGCGCGACCGGCGAGCGCAGCCCGACCAGCGGGCGGCGCCGGCTCAGCCCCGGTGGCGATCGGTTGCGCCGGCGGCAGATCGGCTTTCAGCTCGGTGCCCGCGCCGATCGAGACCAGCTCGCGGGTGGGACGAACGGCGGCCCGGGCGACCACACTGCGGGTGCCGAAGGCGTATTCGGCGGCGTGGCAGATCATCGCGACCACGTACGCCAGGATGGCGACGACCAGGAGCTGGTTGGAGAGTGCGTCCATCAGTTGGTCCCTTCTCGCATCCCCGGCCGGTCGCGCTGCGCGCGATCCGTCCCGGAACGCTCCTCCGCGCGCTCGTCGTCGCGGGTGACCGCCGCGACCAGCTCGCTGAACTCGTCGGCGAAGCCGGGATAGTCGGTGCGCGGCAGGCCACCGGCCTCCACCAAGCTACTACCACGTGTCGTAGAACTTCCGGTCGGGGTGACCCGGAACCACACCCGGCGGCGCCGACCCATCAGCGACGACATCAGCCCGACCAGCAGCACCCCGACGCTGACCAGCACGATCATCTCACCGGGGTCGTGCCGGACGGACAGGATCGCGAACGGCCGGGTGCCGAGAAACTCGACCGTCGTGCCGTCGCCCAGCATCCACGTGTCACCCTTGCGGAGCACCTTCGACCGGCCCACGTCGACGAGCTTGCCCGCATCGATCTGCCGCTGATCGAGGCGGTAGACCGAGCCGGGGATGCCGGCGCCCAGCCCGAGATCGCCCCGGTACGCCACGAGCAGCAGACCGGGCGAGCGCTCGGCCGGATGCACCGAGCGCGGGTGGGTCGGATCCGTGGACACCGTCGGCAGGTAGAGACCCTGGAACGCGATCTGTTGGTCAGGGTCCCGCTTGCCGGTGGCGGGGTTGACGTTGACATCGGGGAAGGTGGCGACGCCCTGACTGGTCAGGGTGGCGTCGCTCTCCGGAAACGGGGCGACGCTGGTCTGTGACCGGCCGTACTTGTCGGTGTAGCGGATCACCGGCGCGTAGCCGTGACCGAGAAGGTAGACGTTCGCACCGTCGAGGCGCAGCGGCGAGTTGACCGAGAACCTCTCCTGCCGCGGCGCCCCGCCGGCCTCGTCGACGTTGACCGTCGCGCGGAACGACTCAGCCTGGCCCGAATCCAGGAACCTCGCCTCGAAGTCGGTGAGCTCCAGACAGAACCGGGGCAGATCGGTGGCGTGCAGCCGGGGGCCGAGACCGTGCTCGTCGTACTGCTGCAACGTGTTGCAGAAGGCCTTGTCCGCGCCGGCCACGAGCAGCCGGTTGCCGTGCCAGCCGTACCACGAGCCGAGCCCCACCCCGACCAGCACCGCGATCAGCGAGACGTGGAAGAGCAGGTTCCCGGTCTCCTTCAGATAGCCCTTCTCCGCCGAGACCGCGCCGTCGCGCACAACCACCCGCCAGCGGCGCTTGCGCAGCACCGCGGCGATCGACCCCAGGTCACCGTCGTGATCGGCCAGGATCGCGTGCTGCGGCAGGCGGTCCAGCCGCCGCGGCGCGTCGGGGGGCACGGACCGCAGCGCGCGGAGATGCTCACGCAGGCGCGGAACGATGCAGCCCACCAGCGAGGTGAACAGGAGCAGGTAGATCGCGGAGAACCACGGCGAGGCGAAGACCTCGAACGCGCCGAGCCGGTCCAGCACCGGCGCGAGATCGGGGTGCTCGGTGAAGAACCCGCGGACGTTCTCGATGTTGATGCTCCGCTGCGGCAGCACCGAGCCGGGGATCGCCGCCACGGCGAGCAGGAAGAGCAGGACGAGTGCGGTCCGCATGCTGGTCAACTGGCGCCACGTGTTGCGCAGCACCGCCCAGGCGCGGTTGCCCCTGCGCGGCGGTGTGACGGGAGGGCTTACCCGCTGGTCGACCTGTGCCATCAGATGCTCACCGTTCCCGGCCCGACGGTCGTCTGCAGCCAGATGAGGAAACTGCCCCAGCCACCGGTCAGCAGCGCCAGCCCGACCAGGATCAGCAGCGCTCCGCCCACGCGGGTCACCCACCGGCTGTTGCGGCGGATGGTGGTGAAGAGGCCGAGCAGCCGCTGGAAGCCGAGCCCGAAGATGACGAAGGGCAGGCCGAGACCCAGGCAGTACGCGACGGCGAGCACGACCGCCCGATCCGTCTGCCCACTGGCGGTGGCCATCCCGATCACCGCGCCGAGCGTGGGACCCACGCAGGGCACCCAGGAAAGCGCGAAGACCGCGCCGAAGACCGGGGCGCCGAGCAGGCCGGCCGCGGGGAGCCGGTGGATGCGGAACTCGCGCTGCATGCCCGGGACCAGGCCGAGGAAGGCCAGCCCGAGGACGATGATCAGGAGACCGATACCGATCTCGAGTGGACGGCGGTGGGTGAAGAGCGCCTTCCCGGCGGTCGTGACGACGATCGCGGTCAGCGTGAACACGACGGTGAACCCGCCGATGAAGAGCAACGTCCCGGCCAGCACCCGCCCCTTCACCTGGCGCACGCTCCGCTGCGCCACCGCGATCGGTGCGCCGCCCGGCGGCACCCGATTCGCCGATGCCGCGTCGAGATCGCTGCCGGCCAGCCCGGTGACGTAGGAGAGATAGCCGGGGACGAGTGGCAGCACGCACGGCGAGAGGAAACTGACCAGGCCGGCGAGCGCGGCGGCACCGATCGCCAGCAACAGTGGGCCGCTGGTGGCGATGTCGCGGAAGGTCTGTCCCATCAGCGCGAACCGTCGGGGGCGGGTTTCTCCGCCGCCACCCGCGCGACGACCGGCTGCAACCCTTCCTGCCGCACGGCCTGCCGGATCACGACGGCGATCCGGCCGTCACGGTCGAGGACGATGGTGGCCGGTACGGAGTTGGGCGGAACCTGGAAATCGAGCGCCACACGGCTGCCGGGGTCGAAGAGGCTCGGATAGCTGACCCGCCCCTGCTCGAATGCCTTGGCCTTGTCGCGACCGTCGTTGATGTTGACACCGAGGAAACGGACGCCCTGGTCCTTCGTCGCCTGGTAGGTGGCTTCGAGATCGTCCGCCTCGGCGACACACGGCGCGCACCAGGAGCCCCAGAAGTTGACGACGACGACCTGGCCGCGGTCCTGCGCGATGTCGTAGCGGCTGCCGTCGAGGAGTTCACCGACAACCTTCGGCGCCGGCGCCCGCTTACCCGGGGCGCACTCGATCACGCCGTTCTTGGTCTCGCACTCGGCCTCCCAGTTCCCACCCGAGCAGCCGGCGAGAGACACCACGGCGACCAGAGCGAGAAGGGCCGACAGCCGCGCACGCCGGATCATTCCGCTCAGGCTCCCTTGGCCGTCCGCGCCGACGGCGACATGGCGACCAGGTGGGCGGCGGGCTCGGAGTAGCCGACGCCGACGATCTTGGCGTCCTCGAAGTGGAAGGAGGTGAGGCTGGCCAGGCCGCACTGACGCTTGCGCGGATCGTGCCAGAGCCGCTTGCGCTCGACGTAGCGGCGCAGCGTCCAGACCGGCAGTTGGTGCGAGACGCAGACCGCCTCGTGCCCCTCGGCGGCGACCCGGGCGGCGTGCAGCGCGCCGAACATCCGCTCGGCGATCGTCGTGTAGGCCTCACCCCAGGACGGCGTGACCGGGTCGCGGAGCACCCACCAGTTGCGCGGGTCGCGGAACGAGCCGTCACCCGGCGAGACCCGCTTCCCCTCGAACCAGTTGCCGCTCTCGATGAGCCGCTCGTCGACCGCGACCGGCAGCCCGAACTGCGCCGCGATCGGCTCGGCGGTCTCCTGCGCGCGCTCCAGCGGGCTGGCCACCACATAGGTGATGTCCCGGTCGGCGAGGGCCTGCGCCGCCGCCTTCGCCATCTGCCCGCCGAGTTCGGAGAGGCGGAAGCCGGGCAGCCGCCCGTACAGGATCTTGTCCGGGTTGTGGACCTCGCCGTGCCGCAGCACGTGTACGACTGTCTTCGTCATCGCTATCCCCCTGTCGCCCCGGTCGCCCCGGCGGCTGCCGCCGCCGCCGGCAGCGCCGCGGCGAGCTGCTCCAGAGCGGCGTCATCGAGCGCCGCCGAGACGAACCACGACTCGTACGCGCTGGGCGGCAGGTAGACGCCGCCGGAGAGCATCGCGTGGAAGAACGCCTTGAACGCGGCGACCTCCTGGGTGCGCGCGCTGTCGTAGTCGACGACGTCGGCATCCGTGAAGAAGATCGAGAACATGTTGCCGGCGGTCGACAGCCGGTGCGGCACCCCCGCGGCGACCAACGCGTCGGTGACGAGCTTGCTCACCACGCCCGCGGTCTCATCCAGCCGGCGGTACAGCGCGTGGTCCGCGAGTCGGAGCGTGGCGAGGCCCGCGGCGCAGGCGAGTGGATTTCCGGAGAGGGTGCCGGCCTGATAGACGGGTCCGGCCGGCGCGAGCCGGGCCATGATGTCGGCGCGACCGCCGAACGCGGCGGCGGGCAGCCCGCCTCCCATCACCTTGCCGAAGGTGAACAGGTCCGCGTCGACGGGGTCGAGCCCCGCCCAGCCACCGCGGGAGACCCGGAACCCGGTCATCACCTCGTCGACGATGAGCAGCGCGCCATGGGCGTGGGCGATCCGGGCGAGCGCCTGGTTGAACCCGTCGCGGGGAGCCACGACGCCCATGTTGCCCGCGGCCGCCTCCGTGATGATCGCGGCGATGTGGTTGCCCTCGGCGGCGAACGCCTCCTCCACCGCGACGATGTCGTTGTAGGGCAGCACGATCGTCTCGCTGGCCGCCGCGCCGGTGACGCCGGGCGAGTCGGGCAGCCCGAAGGTCGCGACGCCGGACCCGGCGGCGGCGAGGAGCGCGTCGACGTGGCCGTGGTAGCAGCCGGCGAACTTGATCACTTTCGGTCGACCGGTGAAGCCGCGGGCGAGCCGGATCGCCGACATGGTGGCCTCGGTCCCCGAGTTGACCAACCGGACCTGCTCGACCGGCGTGCGGTCGACGATCTCGGCGGCCAGCTCGACCTCACCCGGCGTGGGCGTGCCGAAACTGGTGCCCAGCGCGGCCGCCTGTTGCACCGCGGCGACCACCTCGGGATGAGCGTGCCCCAGGATCAGGGGGCCCCACGAGCAGACGAGGTCGACGTAGCGCCGCCCGTCGGCGTCGAAGAGCCACGGCCCGGCGCCGCGGACCATGAATCGCGGCGTGCCACCGACGGCGCGGAAGGCACGCACAGGAGAATTGACCCCGCCCGGCACGATGGCGAGGGCGCGGTCGAAGAGGGCCTGGGAGGCCGGCGCGTCGGCCGGGTAAGGACCGGAGCCAGCAGGGAAGGTATCGGTCACGGTATTGCCATTGTGTCAGCGCCGGGAGCGGAAGCGGCAGCGACCCCTGGCCCGGTTGCGCCGCTCACTGCGCCAAGGTGCCCGACCGCCCGACGCAGGGTGCCACCTGCGCCTCCGGCTACAGCGTCAACAGGCCGGGTCGCCTAGATCGCGATAGGCTGACGGCGTGGAGCGTCCCGAGCTGTCCATCGCGGTTGAGCGTACGACCGACGAAGCGGTGCTGAAGCTCGCCGGTGAGATCGACATGCTCACCGCGGCGGCACTGTCTACCGCCGTCAACGAGGTGATCGCCGCCGAGGCGCCACCGCGCATCGTCCTCGATATGAGCGGAATCACATTCTGCGACTCGCAGGGGCTCGGCACCCTGGTCGTATTGAGCCGCAAGGCAAGTCATGCGCAGAGTCTGCTGCTGCTCGCCAACGTCGGCGACTTCCTGCTCCGCGTGCTCGACATCACCGGACTGCGGTCGGCGCTGATGATCCGGGACGGCCAGGCGACCGGCTGATCCCCCCCGGACAGGCGCGCTAGGCGCCCGGGCCCCACCGGGCCTGCTCAAGCGTCTCGACCGCCCGCGCCACCCCTTCGGGGTCGTCGCCGCGCAGCAGGGCCGTCGCCTCGTCCACCGCACCGGTCAACGCCCGCCACCGCGTCTCCCGCTCGCGCACCGTCTCGGACTGCGCCATGAGCTGGCGGCTCTTCGTCCACAACTCGACGAAGACGGAGACCTTCGCCCGCAGCACCCACGGATCGAACGGCTTGGTCAGGTAGTCGACCGCGCCGACGGCGTAACCGCGGAGCGCGAGCTGCGCGTCCCGGTCGGCGGCCGTGAGAAAGATGATCGGCACGTGCCGGGTCCGCTCGCGACGCTTGATGTGGCTCGCCGTCTCGAAGCCGTCCATGTCGGGCATCTGCGCGTCGAGCAGAATGACCGCGAAATCGTCCACGAGCAACTGCTTGAGCGCGGCCTCGCCGCTCTCCACGGCGACCGACTGCACCGGCAGCCCCTGCAGGATCGCCTCCAGTGCGAGCAGGTTCTCCCGACGATCGTCGACCAGCAGCGCCTTTGCGATGTCGCTCACGGTTCCAGCCTTTCGTTCGCGACTGCGGGGCTCCGCTCCGCTGCACTCCTCGCGCTCACGGTTCCAGCCTTTCGTTCGCGACTGCGGGGCTCCGCTCCGCTGCACTCCTCGCGCTCACGGTTCCAGCCTTTCGTTCGCGACTGCCCGCGCCTCGGCGGGTGGGCTCAGCAGCTCCACCGCGTTCACTCCCCCGCCTTCCGTTCCGTGCCGTTGACCCAGGTGGCCATCAGCGTGATCAGCTCATCCAGATCGACCGGCTTGGTGATGTAGTCGCTGGCACCGGCGGCGATAGCCGACTCCCGGTCACCGGGCATGGCCTTCGCGGTCAAGAAGACGATCGGCAGATCGGCGAAGCGGTGGTTGCGGCGGATCACCCGGGTGGTCTCGTATCCGTCCTGATCGGGCATCATGGCGTCCATCAGCACGATGTCCACCTCCGGATGCTCTGCGAGCAAGCGTACGCCGTCAACACCGTTGTCGGAGTAGAGCACCGTCATGCCGTGCAGCTCCAACGCGCTCGTCAGCGCGAACACGTTCCGCACGTCGTCATCGACGATCAGCACCGTAGCGCCATCGAGCTGACGGGTCGCCGGCGGCTCGGGGCGCTCGATCTGGACCGGCGCGCTCAGCACCGGTGGCAGCTCGACGCGGGACGGCGGCGCGGGCAGCGGCGGGGCGATGATGGTGTCGGGCGCGAGCTGGTCGGGGACGAAGAGCGTGAACGTCGATCCCTGACCGGGCGCCGACGAGACCGCGATGGTGCCGCCGATCAGGCGGGCCAGGTCACGGCTGATCGACAGGCCGAGGCCTGTGCCGCCGTACCGCCGGCTGGTCGTACCGTCAGCCTGCTGGAACGCCTCGAAGATCAACGACAGCTTGTCGTCCGGAATGCCGATGCCGGTGTCGATCACGGTAAACGCGATCACCTGCCGGGCGGTGGTGAGACCGGGCACGTCGAAGAACGTGCCTTCGGGCGCGGGCCCGATCCGCAACGTGACCGCGCCGTTGTCGGTGAACTTGACCGCGTTGGAGAGCAGGTTGCGCAGGATCTGCTGCAGGCGCTGCGCGTCGGTGACGAGCGCGGGCGGCAGGTCCTTGGCGATCCGCACCTGGAAGTCGAGCCCCTTCTCCTCGGCCTGCGGCGCGAAGGCCTGCTCCACGTACGCCCGGACCTGGTCGAACCGGACCTCCGTCGGTTCGACGTCCATCCGCCCCGCTTCGATCTTCGACAGGTCGAGGATGTCGTCGATCAGCGAGAGCAGGTCGGAGCCGGCGCTGTGGATCGTCCGCGCGAACTCGATCTGCTTGGCGCTGAGGTTGTGCTCGGGGTTGTCTGCCAGCAGCCGGGCGAGAAGGAGCAGCGAGTTCAGCGGTGTCCGCAGCTCGTGACTCATGTTGGCCAGGAATTCGGACTTGTAGGCCGACGCCCGCGATAGTTGCTGCGCCTTCTCCTCCAGGCCGATGCGGGCCATCTCGATCTCGCGGTTCTTCGTCTCGATGTTGCCCTTCTGCGCGGAGAGCAGCTGGGCCTTGTCCTCCAGTTCCGCGTTGGTGCGCTGCAATTCGGCCGACTGTTCCTGCAACTCGTGCGCGAGTCGCTGGGACTGCGAGAGCAGCTCCTCCGTGCGTCGGTTGGCCTGGATGGTGTTGACGGCGATGCCGATCGTGAGCACCAGCCGCTCCAGGAAGGCCAGGTGCAGCTCGGAGAAGGCCTCGACCGAGGCGAACTCGATGACCCCCAGCAGCTCGCCCTCGAAGAGGACCGGGAGGACCACGAGGTCCTTCGGCCGGGTGGCGAGGAGCCCGGAACGCAGGGTGAGCGAGCCGGTCGGTTCGGTGCCGACCCGGATGGTCCGGCGGGAGAGGGCGGCCTGGCCGACCAGCCCCTCACCCGGACCGAAGGCGACGTCGTGGTCGCGGGCCACGTAGCCGTACGCGGCGGTGAGTCGTAGCCGCAGGACCGCCTCGTCCGTGTCGGCCAGGAAGAACGCGCCGAGCTGGGCGTCGACGAGCGGGGTCACCTCGGTCATGATCATGCGGCAGACCTCGCCGAGGTCCCGCTGACCCTGCAACAGACCACCGATGCGGGCCAGGTTGGAGTCGAGCCAGCCCTGCTCGGCGTTCTTCTTGGTCGTCTCGCGGAGCGTGACGATCATCTGGTTGATGTTGTCCTTGAGCTCCGCGACCTCTCCCTGCACCTCGACGGCGATCCGCTGGGTGAGGTCGCCGCGGGTCACGGCGGTGGAGACCTGGGCGATGGCCCGGAGCTGCGTGGTGAGCGTCGACGCCAACTGGTTCACGTTTTCGGTCAGGTCACGCCACGTGCCGGAGACCCCCTTGACCTGGGCCTGACCGCCGAGCTTGCCCTCCGTGCCCACCTCACGGGCCACCCGCGTCACCTCGTCGGCGAACGACGAGAGCTGATCGACCATCGTGTTCACCGTCGACTTCAGCTCCAGGATCTCCCCCTGAGCGTCGACCGTGATCTTCTGACCCAGGTCGCCCTTCGCCACGGCCGTGGTGACCGAGGCGATGTTGCGGACCTGCGAGGTGAGGTTGGACGCCATCGAGTTCACGTTGTCGGTCAGGTCACGCCAGGTGCCGGAGACGCCCTGGACCTGGGCCTGACCGCCGAGCTTGCCCTCGGTGCCCACCTCACGGGCGACGCGGGTCACCTCGTCGGCGAACGAGGAGAGCTGATCGACCATCGTGTTCACCGTCGACTTCAGCTCCAGGATCTCTCCGCGCGCGTCGACCGTGATCTTCTGTGACAGGTCACCGCGGGCAACCGCCGTGGAGACCTGGGCGATGTTGCGGACCTGGGCGGTGAGGTTGGACGCCATCGAGTTGACGTTGTCGGTCAGGTCACGCCAGGTGCCGGCGACGCCGCGCACCTGGGCCTGACCGCCGAGCTTGCCCTCGGTGCCCACCTCGCGGGCGACCCGCGTCACCTCGTCGGCGAAGGACGACAGCTGATCCACCATCGTGTTCACCGTCGACTTCAGCTCCAGGATCTCCCCGCGCGCGTCGACCGTGATCTTCTGCGACAGGTCGCCCTTCGCCACCGCCGTGGTGACCGAGGCGATGTTGCGGACCTGCGAGGTGAGGTTGGACGCCATCGAGTTCACGTTGTCGGTCAGGTCACGCCAGGTGCCGGAGACCCCCTTGACCTGCGCCTGACCACCCAACTTGCCCTCGGTGCCCACCTCACGCGCGACCCGCGTCACCTCGTCGGCGAACGACGACAGCTGATCCACCATCGTGTTCACCGTCGACTTCAGCTCCAGGATCTCCCCGCGCGCATCGACCGTGATCTTCTGCGACAGGTCACCCTTCGCCACTGCGGTCGAGACCTGGGAGATGTTGCGCACCTGCGACGTGAGGTTGCCGGCGAGCTGGTTCACGTTTTCCGTCAGGTCACGCCAGGTGCCCGAGACGCCCCGCACCTGGGCCTGACCGCCGAGCTTGCCTTCGATTCCCACCTCGCGGGCCACCCGGGTCACCTCGTCGGCGAACGACGACAGCTGATCCACCATCGTGTTGACGGTGTCCTTGAGCTCCAGGATCTCGCCCTGCGCCGCCACCGTGATCTTCTGCGACAGGTCACCGCGAGCGACCGCGGTGGAGACCTGAGCGATGTTGCGAACCTGGGAGGTCAGGTTCGAGGCCATCGAGTTGACGTTGTCGGTCAGGTCCTTCCACGTGCCGGCCACGCCGGGCACCTCGGCCTGGCCCCCCAGCTTGCCCTCGGTGCCCACCTCGCGGGCCACCCGCGTCACCTCGTCGGCGAAGACCCGCAGCGTCTCGGTGAGCATATTTATCGTGTGGGCCAGCCCAGCGACCTCGCCCTTCGCCGAAACGGTGATCTTCTGCGACAGGTCACCGCGAGCGACCGCCGTGGCCACCTGCGAGATGGAGCGCACCTGGTAGGTCAGGTTGGACGCCATCGTGTTCACCGAGTCGGTGAGGTCCTTCCAGGTGCCGGCGACGCCCCGCACATCCGCCTGCCCGCCCAGCTCGCCCTCGGTGCCCACCTCACGCGCCACCCGCGTCACCTCGTCGGCGAACGACGACAGCTGGTCGACCATCGTGTTCACCGTGCGTCCGATGCGCAGGAACTCACCGCGCAGTGGCCGCCCGTCGATCTCCAGAGCCATATGTTGGGACAAATCGCCCTCTGCGACCGCCACAATGACGCGGGCGATCTCGGTCGTGGGGCGCCCCAGGTCGTCGATGAGGCCGTTGATCGCGCGCTGCCCTTCGGCCCACGCGCCGTCGTATCCCTCCTCGTCGAGGCGCTCGGTGAGCCGCCCGTCCCGACCGACCGTCCGGCTGATCCGCCGTAGATCGAGGTGCTGCCGCTCCTGGAGCGCGACCACCTCGTTGAAGGCGTCCGCGACCTCCCCGGCCGCGCCGGCCCGCCGTGGCAGCCGTACTTTCAGCTCGCCCCGGCGGACGCGCCGCAGCGCCTCAGCGAGTTCGCCCAGCAGCGCCGTCTCGTCGGAGACGGGCGCAGCGGCAGGCACGTGTTTCGCCGTGGTCATCTTTCCTCGCTCAGCTCGGGAAGGGGGCTACCCCATCATTGCCTCTTCTCCATGGCAGATGCGAGTGTCAGCGGTCGCCGACTGCGCGGTTACGCCCCTGTGCGACGCTTCGACCGGTCCTGCCCGGGCGTCACGGCCACCCGGCCCGGGGCGGTCGACGCGCCCAGGCTTGGAAGATCGCGCCGCACCGGGGAGGATGCAAGACGTGTCAGCGGAGGCCAGCCACGCGTTGACCGGAGGCTCAGACGAGCACGTCCGGCACGTACGCCTTCCCGCAGATCGGCGTACGCCGGCGACGGCGCGCGCCATCGTGCGCGACGTGCTCGCCGAGGCCGGCCTCGACGAACTGCTCAACGAGGCGCTCCTGCTGACCACCGAACTCTCGACCAACGCCGTGGTGCACGCGCGCACCGAACTGGACATCGAGGTCGTGGCGGACGCGAACGGACTCACCGTAACGGTGACCGATTTCGCCGCCGGGCCGATCGAGAACGTGACGGCACAGCCCAAAAATGATGAGGCCGACATCTCGGACGTGTCGGAGCGAGGGCGCGGACTACTGCTCGTCGATCACTTCGCCAGCCGCTGGGGCACCACGCACCAGCGGACCGGTAAGGGGGTGTGGTTCCGTCTCGACCGTAAGGCGGTCACCCCGCAGGACGCGGACGGGGACCGCCCCGCACGGGCACAGCTCCCGGACGAACTGGCGAAAGCCGCCTCCGGTCCGGTGCCGACCGCCGGCGCCCTCGCCGCCCTGATGCACGTCGCGCCGGAGCCGTACGCGGACGACCCGCTCGCCGACTTCGCCGCCGAACTGCTCACCCGGGTCGCCGAAATGGTCGGCGCCGCCGGGGGCGCGGTGCGGCTGGACCGCGGCGACAGCCACGGCCCCCAACTGCTCGCCCGGTACGGTCGGCAGCCCCGGGTGAGCGAGGATCTGCTGCGGGTGCCGCTGGCGGTCAACCGCCCCTACTCCGCGGAGCTCGAACTCGACGCGGCGCCGTCGGGCTACGCCGAGCCGCTCGCCATGCTCGTCGCGGAGCGGCTCTCCCTGCATGTCGAGAATGATCGGCTACGCCGGGCGGATCTGCGGCGGGGGAGCTGGCTGACCTTCCTCGCCGAGGCGAGCGAACTGCTCGCCCAGTCCCTCGACGTCGAGCTGACCATGGCGTTGATCCCGCAGCTCGTCGTACCCCGGCTCGGCCAGTGGTGCGCGGTGCACACCACCGACGAGTGGGGGAGGCTGCAGCTCGCCGCCGCGAGCCACGCCGACGAGGCGGTCCTGCCCGAACTGCACGCCGTGCTGAGGGAGTCGGGGGCGGAATCGGTCCTCGCCCGGCTCCGCGAGGCGTCCCGTGCCGGCTCGCAGGTGCCGCTCGGCGCGCCGATGGACGGCTTCGCCGTGCCACTCGTCGCCCGCGGGCAGCGGCTCGGCACCCTGGCGGTCGGCCGCCACCAGCGCCACCGGCACGATCCCGACGAGGTCTCCGTACTGGAGGACGTGGCGCGACGCGCGGCGCTCGCGATCGACAACGCGCGTATCCACGACGAGCGTCGCCGAGTCGCCCACACCCTGCAGCAGTCGCTCCTTCCGCCGGTGCTTCCGGTGGTCGAGGGGATCGGCTTCGCCGCGGAGTACGTGCCGACCGGTGACGCGGCGGAGGTGGGCGGCGACTTCTACGACGTCGTCCCGATGCCCGACGGCCGGTGGCTCGTGGTCGTCGGCGACGTATCCGGCAAAGGGGTCCAGGCGGCAGCCGTCACCGGCCTCGTGCGCGACGTCATCCGCATCCTCGTCGGCGACGGCAAACCGTTGCCCGAGGCGCTCGGTCGTCTCAACGACACGCTCGTCGAGCGGGGCGGTGGCCGCTACTGCACGCTCGCCCTCGCGGCCGTCAGTCGCCGGCTCGACGGCCGGCTCGACGTCGAACTGCACCTGGCCGGCCATGACCGGCCGGTCCTGGCCCGCGCCGACGGTCACACATCCTTCGTCGGCGCCGGCGGGACGGCACTCGGGCTGCTCGACTCGATCACGACTCCGTCGGTCACCGTGCCGCTCCGCGCCGGCGACGCGCTCATCTTCTACACCGACGGGGTGACCGAGCGGCGGCGGGGCCGCGAACTCTTCGGCACGGAACGGTTGCGTGACGCCGCCGCGCCGCTCGCCGGCTATCCGGCAGCGGTGGTCGCCGCGCGGCTGCGTACGACGACGCTCGGCTTCTCCGTCGAGCCTCCCCGCGACGACATCGCGATCCTCGTGCTGCGCAACGACTCAACCACCTGACACCACACCGCGCGCCGCGGCAGTCAGATGCCGCCCACGAACCGACCGGGTGCGAGCCGCCGCTGCGGGTCGAACCGCTCCTTGACGGTGCGCAGCACGGGCAGGCCGGGCAGCGCGCCCCACAGGTCGACGGCGTCGCGCACCGGTGCGGGCGCCGCCATCACGACACACGTGCCGCCACGGGCGAGCAGCACACCCCGCACGGCGGCGAGGATGGCGTCGATCCGCCCCGGCGGCAGCGTCCCGGGGAGCGCGGCGTGGATCACGCCGACGCCGACCGAGCCGCGGACCGGGACGGCGACGCCGGCGGCGTCGCGTAGCGCGTAGATGGCGGCGTGCACGTGCGGGATCGGAACCTCGATCCGCAGCGCGACGTCGTCCGGTCCGAACGGGTATCGGCGCCACCACGGCGGCGGGTCACCCTCGGCACGCGCGTCGCCGCCGGTCAGCGAGATCAGCTGCGCCGCCCGCTCGCGTACCTCGCTCGGCCCTCCCTCGACGAGCACGGTGAGGGTGCCGGCGCCCTGCGGTCCGGATGGTCCCTGCTGGCGCGGCACCGCGGCGGCCCGGGACACGGGGAGGTCGATTTCGACGGCGGACGGTCCGACCGGCCCGGCCAGAACGGCCTGCACCAGGTCGTGCGCCTCCAGTGGGGTCCACACCGAGCGGGACACCCAGAGTCGGCTGGCCGGGGCCGGCTGGACCCGCAGGGTGGCCGAGACCAGCACTCCGAGGGCGCCCTGCGAGCCGGACAACAACCGACGGGCCGCGCCGCCGTCCGCGGTCGAGGCGTCGGAGCGGATGAGGTGGCCGTCGGCGTCGACATAGGTGACCCCGAGCATCTGGTCGCCGGGGATTCCGTAACGGTGGCGCAGCGGACCGGCCTCGTCCGCGGCGACCACGCCGCCGATGGTCGCGCCGGCGGAGGGCGGGTCGAGCGGGAGCCGTCGCCCGTGGCGCGCGAGCACGGCCTGCACGGCCCGGATCGGGGTGCCCGCGCCGACCTCCGCGACCAACTCCCCGGGCGGCTGGTGCCACACCCCCGCCAACCGCCCGATGTCCACGACGATGTCCGCACGCGACGGCGAGGACCCCCAGTCGAACTTGGTGCCGGCCCCACGCGCGATCAGGGAAAGGTCATGCTCGGCGGCGACCCGGAGCACTTCGGTCAGTCCCATCGCCGTCGCCGGAGCCGCCACCCAGCGGGCCGGTGTCCCGGCGACGTCGTCGGCCGCGCCGGCGGAACGCGCGAAGCGGGCGCCGCAGATCGCGGCGAGCCGGCGGACGATGTCTCCGGCCGCCCAGCGCGTCGCCGTCACCATGGCCGCGCCCGCGCCACGTCTCGAGTCATCGCTCCCCCGTCAGCGCCGAAGATGTCGACTGCCACAACCTGCCCAGGTGGCGCGATGCCATGGGCGGTCTCGCGATCCTTATCAGATCCTGCGTCTACTGGCATCGTACAGATGTTCTAATGACGCGCAACACTCCGCATGCGACGAGCCGAACGGGACGGAACGGTAACGTGACCGGCGTGACGACCGAGACCCCCGCCGCCCCTCCCGTCGCCAAGCGGGTTCCCCGCGAACGCGCCCACCACGGCGACACGGTGTTCGATGAATACGCGTGGCTCGCCAGCAAGGACGACCCCGACACGCTGGCCTATCTGAAGGCGGAGAACGCCTACACCGACGCGGTGACAGCCGGTCTGGCGCCGCTGCGCGACACGCTCTTCGCCGAGACGAAGCGGCGCACGCAGGAGACCGATCTGTCGGTGCCGACCCGCAAGGGTGGCTACTGGTACTACACCCGCACAGTGGAGGGCCAGCAGTACGGCATCTACTGCCGGCGCGCGGTCCGCGATGGAGAGACGGCTCCCCCGCCCACCGCCGACGGCGCGCCGCTCGACGGGGAGGAGATCCTCCTCGACGGCAACGCCCTCGCCGACGGACACGACTTCTTCGCTCTCGGCACGTTCGACGTCAGCCCCGACGGCCGCTGGCTGGCCTACTCCACCGATTTCGCGGGCGACGAGCGCTTCGCGCTGCGGGTCAAGGACCTGCAGACCGGAGTGGTCCTCGCCGACGAGGTGCCGGACACCTTCTACGGCAGCGCATGGTCCGCCGACGGATCGACGCTGTTCTACCTCACGGTCGACGAGGCGTGGCGCCCCTACCGGGTGTGGCGGCACACGGTCGGCACGCCGGCCGCGGACGATGTGGTCGTCTACGAGGAGAGCGACGAGCGGTTCTGGGTCGGCGTCGAGCTGAGCCGGTCGGAGAAGTTCATCTTCATCGACGTACACAGCAAGATCACCAGCGAGGTGCGGGTCATTCCGGCGGGCAACCCCACCGGGGCGCCCGCCGTGATCACGGAGCGCCGGCAGGGCGTCGAATACTCCGTCGAGCACCACGGGCACCGCTTCCTGATCATGCACAACGACGGCGCGGAGGACTTCGCCCTCGCCTACACCTCCGCGGACAACCCGGGCGACTGGGTGCCCATGATCGAGCACTCCCCCGGCACCCGCCTGGAGGGCGTCGACGCGTTCGCGCACCACCTCGTGGTGTCGCTGCGCAAGGACGGGCTGACCGGGTTACGGGTGATCACGGTCGGCAGCACCGACCCGTACGACATCGAGTTCCCCGAGCCGATCTACAGCGTCGGGCTGGATGCCAACCCCGAATACGACACGACGACTGTCCGGCTGCGCTACAGCTCGCTCGTCACCCCCGACTCGGTCTACGACTACGACCTGTCGACCCGGGAGATGGTGCTGCGCAAACGGAAGCCGGTGCTCGGCGAGTTCGACCCCGCCGCCTACGAGCAGCACCGCGAGTGGGCCGTGGCCGACGACGGCACCCGGGTGCCGATCTCGCTCGTCTGCCGCCGGGGCACCCCGCGCGACGGATCCGCGCCCTGCGTCATCTACGGCTACGGCTCGTACGAGGCGAGCATGGACCCGTGGTTCTCGGTGTCCCGTCTCTCCCTGCTGGACCGCGGCGTGATCTTCGCGGTGGCGCACATCCGCGGCGGCGGCGAGATGGGCCGCCGGTGGTACGAGGACGGCAAGATGCTGGCGAAGAAGAACACCTTCACCGACTTCATCGCGTGCGCCCGCGAACTCGTCAAGGTGGGCTGGACGTCGACTGAGAAGTTGGTGGCCCGGGGCGGCTCGGCGGGAGGGCTGCTGATGGGCGCGGTCGCCAATCTCGCGCCGGACGCGTTCGCCGGGATCGTCGCGCAGGTCCCCTTCGTTGACGCGCTCAACACGATCCTCGACCCGTCGCTGCCGCTGACCGTGACGGAGTGGGAGGAGTGGGGCAACCCGCTCGCCGACCCCGAGGTCTACGCCTACATGAAGTCCTACACGCCGTACGAGAACGTGGCGGCCGTCGACTATCCGGCGATCCTCGCGGTGACCAGCATCAACGACACCCGCGTGCTCTACCACGAGCCGGCGAAATGGGTGGCGCGGCTACGGGCGGTCGCACCGGGCGGGCACTACCTGCTCAAGACCGAGATGGGTGCGGGCCACGGTGGTCCGAGCGGGCGTTACGACGCCTGGAAGGAAGAGGCGTTCATCAACGCCTGGACTCTCGACCGCGTCGGGGTCCGCTGATCGGACACCGTCGAGGGCTCCGCGCGCTGCTCCGGCATGCCGCGGGGCCCTCGGTCGTTTCCGCCGCACACCCGGTGGCGTCACGCTGGCGGGCGAGCACCGGCGCCACGTCAGGCCGTCACGGCGGCCGCGAGGACGGCGGGATCGACGTTTCCACCGGAGACCACCGCGACGGCGCGACCGCGCGGTAGCTCGTTGATCCGGAAGAGGCGTGCGGCCGTCGCGACCGCTCCGCTCGGTTCCACGACCAGGCGCGCGTCCCGTACGAGCCGGGCCATCGCCGCCGCGATCTCCGCTTCGGTGACGGTGACGATGTCGTCGAGGCGCTCCCGCAGGTGGGCGAAGGTCAACGGGGACAGGCTCGTGCGCAGCCCGTCGGCGCTCGTCCGGTACGTCCGTGCCTCGTCCCAGACCACCACCTCGCCGGCGGCGAGCGACTGGTGCGCGTCGGCCGCGTACTCGGGTTCCACGCCGATCACGGCGGCCTCCGGCGCCAACTCCCTGATCGCCGTCGCGACTCCGGATGCGAGCCCGCCGCCGCCGACCGGCACGAGCACCACGTCGAGGTCGGGCAGGTCCTCGATGATCTCCAGCCCGACGGTGCCCTGACCGGCGATGACGCGGGGATCGTCGAAGGGCGGGATCAGCGTCAGGCCGTTCTCGGCGGCGATGCGTCGGGCTTCGTGCAGCCGCTGCGGCGGGGGCACCAGGACCACCTCGGCGCCGAGGGCGCGGACCTGCTCAACCTTGACGGCAGGGGCTCCTTCGGGGATGACGACGGTGCAGGGCGCGCCGGCGATCCGCGCCGCGTACGCCAGGGCTTGTCCGTGGTTGCCGGATGAGTGGGTGATGACGCCGCGCTCGCGTTCGGCGGGCGGTAGCCCGGCGAGCGCATGGGTCGCGCCGCGCAGCTTGAACGAGCCGACCGGCTGCAGGCTCTCCGGTTTGATCAGCAGGTCGTCGTCCCAGAGGACGGGCATCAACGGCGTACGGACGACCCAGCCGGCGATGCTGGCCGCTGCGGCCCGGATGTCGTCGATCGTCACGAGATCCATCTCGCCATCCTTCCCGTTCTGCCAGCATTCGACGCGTCCGTGTGGCGGCCGGGCGCGCTGATCCGGCGTGGCCCCCGCGAGCGCGGTGCCCGGAATGCCGCGCTCCGGCCACCAGGAATGGAGCGAAAGCCTAGAATCGGGCAAAAGCTGCATGCGATTCGACGGAGCGGCGATGACGACGCCCGACCCGGCCGGCAGCGATCCCAACCGGCCCCGCGACGAACCTGGATCCGAGCCCACGCACCGGCCGCCCGACCCGGCCGCCGCGTCGCCGCCACCGGACTGGTCCACGCCGGAGACGCCGACCACCGCGCCGCGGATCGGCGGTGGCGGCAACGGAGCGCCACCCCCCTACTCGGACGCCGGACCACCGCCCTACTCCGGGCCGCTGCCGCCGTACTCCGGGGCACCCCCGCCCTATCCCGGGCCGCCCCCGCCGTACCCGGCAGCACCACCACCCCCGAACCGCAACAACCGGCTCGCTCTGATCCTCGGGATCATCGCCGCGGTGCTTTTCTGCTGCTGCACGGGGGGCGTGGTCAGCGCGCTCACCTGGGGGCGCCAGTTCTACGACGAGATGCGCACCCGCGATCAACGCACCGTGGGGCTCAATCAACCGGCCCGCGACGGGACCATGGAATTCCGGGTCCGGCAGGTCGAGTGCGGCATCGGCCGCATCGGCGACCCGTTCGTCAACCAGACCGCCACGGGGCAGTTCTGCCTCGTCGAGCTGACCGTCCGCAACATCGGCAGCCGGCCGGCCGGGTTCACCGATTCGCTGCAGAAGGCCTACGGGCCGGAGAACAGGCAGTTCCACGCGGACCCCGGGGCCGGCGTCCTCGCCAACGCCGACCAGCAGGTCTTCCTCGACGAACTCAATCCCGGCAACCAGGTGACCGGCCTCGTGGTCTACGACATCCCACCGGGCACCCGGATCGTCAAGCTCGAGCTGCACTCCTCCAGCCGCTCGAACGGCGTGGTCGTGAGGACCGGCTGAGCCGTCAGGTCGTGCGCCGCGGGGTTCGTTTCGGCTAAAGGCGGCGGACGGCGACGACGGCGATGTCGTCGTGGATCTCCGGGGCAGCCAGTTCGACCAACAGGCGTTCGCAGAACCGGTCCAGGTCGGCGTCGACCGTGGCAGCGCTGATGGCGAGCGCCCGCAGCCCCTCGTCGATGTCGGCGTCGCGCCGCTCGATCAGCCCGTCGGTGTACAGCACCAGGGTGCTCCCCGGCGACAGCATGAATTCCCCGTCGGCCGGGCGCTTCGCCCGTACGCCGAGCAGGGGCGCCCGCTGCTCCAGGAACTGCACCGTGCCGGGGCGCACCAGCAGCGGCGGCAGGTGGCCGGCGCTCGCCATCCGGAAGGCGCCGGTCGCCGGATCGAGCAGCAGCAGACAGATCGTCGCCAGTTCGCCGGGGAGCAGCGTGCGCAGCAGCACGTCCGCCCGCTCCAGCATCGCCCCCGGCGGGTGCCCCTCGACCGCGTACGCCCGCACCGCGTGCCGAAGCTCGGCCATCACCGTGGCCGCGTGCAGCGAGTGGCCGGCCACGTCGCCGATCGCCACCAGCAGTTGACCGTCGATCACCGCCAGCTCGTAGAAGTCGCCGCCCACCTCGCTCTGCGCGCTCGCCGGCTCGTAGCGGACCGCGAGGTCGAAACCGGGGATGTCGGGCAGGCGTCGCGGCAGCAGACTGCGCTGCAGGGTCACCGCGATGCGGTGCTCCTCGTCGTAGGAGCGCTGCGCCTCGACCGCGGCCGCGATCGCCTGCGCGAGCTGGATGAGCACCGTAGGGGCGGTCATCAGGGCGCTCGCCGGCACCGCGACGTAGAGCGGTGCGCGGTCGGCGCGGAGCCGGGCCGCCGCGACCGTCACCGTCTCCCCCTCCGGCCAGTCCACCAGCCCCCAGTCGGCGGGCACGTCGGTGCGCACCGTCGAACCGACCGGCACATCGCGGTCGTCGATCACCCAGGGACGCACCTCGGCGGGCGACCCGGGGCCGGCCGACACCCCGGCGACGCACTCACCGTCGAAGGTCTCCGCCACCACCGCCACCGGCGCCTCGAAGATCGCGGCCGCGCCGTCGGCCGCGGCCTTCAGCATCCGCGCGAAGGACGACGCCGAGTTGACCGCGAGAGTGGTCTCCGCCAGCTGCGCCAACCGCTTGGCGAGCAGCTCCGCCCGTCGGCGCGCCCGGTAGTAGCGCAGCACGGCCTGTGCCGTGGCGACGAGTTCCTCGGGCTCGATCGGCTCCGCCAGATAGGCGTCGGCGCCGCGGGTCAGGCCCTGAGCCCGGTCGACCACGTCGACGGCGTGCGCGGAGACGTGGATGACCGGCAGCGCGGCGTGCCGGGGATCGGACTTGATCCGCTCGCAGACCTCGAACCCGTTGATGTCCGGCAGCCGGACGTCGAGCACGACGAGATCGACCGGAACTTCGTCGACCCGGGTGAGCGCCTCGGCGCCGGTCTCCGCCTCGATAACGTCGTATCCGGCGCGGGAGAGCCAGTTGACGAGCAGGTAGCGCTTGGTCGCGCTGTCGTCGACCACGAGCACCGTGCCCGAGTGGCCGGTGTCGGTCACCGTTCGCCCCGCACGGGAAGGTCAACGATGAACGTCGTGCCCTGTCCCGGTTCACTGGTCATGGTCATCGAGCCACCGAGCAGGGTCACCAGCCGCCGCGCGTACGGGAGGCCGAGCCCGGTCCCGGTGCCGCGCGCCGACGCGCTACCGGGCACCTGGTAGAACTCCTCGAAGATCCGGTCGTGCAGCTCCGCCGGTATGCCGGTGCCGGTGTCGCTGACCGACAGCTGCCACCGCCCGCCTTCCAGCCGGGCACGCATCCTGACCTCACCGCGCTCGGTGAACTTGAGCCCGTTGTGCAGCAGGTTGCGCAGCACCCGGGAGAGCAGCACCTCGTCCGACCGGATCAACGCCGGACGCTCCGGTTCCTCGATCACCAGCTCCACGTCGGGGCTGGTGGCGAGGGCGCGCAGCGTGCCCCGCAGTTGACCGAAGACCAGCCGCAGATCCACCTCGTCCCAGTTCGGCTCGATCCGGCCCGATTCCGCCTTGGCGAGGTCGAGCAGATCGTTGACGAGTCCGAGCAGATCGGCGGCGGAGCCCCGGATCAGGTCGACCTGGCGTACCTGCTCGGTGGTGAGCGGATCCGAGGAGGAATCGGCGAGCAGCCGACCCAGCCCGATGATCGCGGTCACCGGAGCACGCAACTCGTGACTGACGTTGGCCAGGAACCGGCTCTTCGCCTCGCTGGCGGCCCGCAACTGGGCCGACTTCTCGTCGAGCTCCGCGTAGAGCGCCACGACCCCGCGGTTGGTCTCTTCAAGCTCCTCGGAGAGCTGCCCGTAGAGGGCGAGCACGCCGCGGTTGGTTTCCTGCAGCTCGGCGTTGAGTCGGGCCAGCTCGTCGCGCTGGCTCCGGACCTCGTCGAGCGCGGCGACCAACTGCTCGTTCTGCGTGGCCAGCTCGTCGAGTGGGCTGCCCGGGGCGATACCGGTCAACTCCGCGCGCAGCGCGTCGCGGTGCTCCGGGGTCAACCGCGCAGCGCTGGGTGGAAGGCGTCGAGACATCGTTACGACCGTAACCGCATCGGCCCTGGATACCACCAGGGTGTCCACCAGTCGCGCGACCGGCAGCGGATTTTCGCTGGCCAGTTCCCCTCGTGTGATCGGAGCGAGCGATCTCACATCGATCCGCAGGGTCGCCGCGCCGCCGCCGTCGACCGCGTGGAACGCGACCTGGGCGCCGGCACCGGCGGCGAGCATCTGCCGTCCGACCTCGCTCAGGGCGGTGGCGATCCTGATCTGATCCTGGTGCTCCAGCCCCAGCGCCGCGGCGACCTCGCGGCCCCGCTGGCGGACCACGAAGATGTCGTGCTCCTCGCGGATCGCCATGGTGAGCAGCGGCTCGATCACGCCAAACCGGCCGGCGCCCGGGCGACCAGCACGCAGGCATCGTCGCGGCGGACCCCCGCATCTCGCAGCAGCGTCGCGGCGATCACCTGCGGCGCGCGGCTCAACAACCCCGGATAATCCGCGGCACGCCACCGGTCGGTCACCCCGTCGGAGTGCATCACCAGCACGGCGCCCGGCCCGAGCGGGTATTCGTACTCCCGGACGGTGCGCCGCTGGCCGCCGGCGATCCCCGGCAGCGACACCAGACCGCGCCGTTTCTCCGCGTCGGTCACCACGCCGGCGATGTTGCCGAGGCCCGCGTAGCGCACCAGGCCGGCGGCGGGATCCAGTTCGGCGACGGCGAGCGCCGCGCCGCGGGTGTGGGTCAGCGAGCGGTGCAGGTGTTCGACCACCGCCGCCGGCGGTGCCGCCGCCGCCGTGTGGAAGGCCTGTACGGCGGCCGTGGTGGCGGCCGCCGCGAGCTGCCCGTGCCCGAGCCCGTCGCAGACGAGCACCTGGTGGCGCCCCCCGCTCACCCGGGCCGCGAACCCGTCCCCGCTCACCGTCTCACCGGTCAGCGGTCTCGCCAGGCCGGCAGCCCACGGGACTTCCGGCCCGCGGGTGGGCCACACCTGCACGACGAGGACGGTGCCGCGCGCCGGCACGGAGTGCGCGTCGTACCAGGTGGCCTTGCGCGCGATGGCGCCCAGCCCGATACCGAGCGTGCCGGCGGTGGTGTGCCCGTCCCGCGCCGATCTGGTCAGGTCCGCCATGCCGGGCCCCGAGTCGATCGCGATGATCTCGACACCGGCGTCGGGTCCGTGCCGTACCGGGCGCAGCAGCAGAACGCCCTCGTCGGCGTGCTTGACCAGGTTGCTGGCCAGCTCGGTGGCGACGATCGCCAGGTCCGCGGTGCGCGCCGCGTCCAGATCGAGTTGTCCGGCGAGGCGCTCGGCCGCTCGGCGTACGGCGTTGACGGCGCTCGGCTCCTCCACCCGGAACCAGGCGTCCTCGTCGGTGAGAGGTTCGGACAGGGACACGCAGCCTCCGCTCAACGGGACCATTTGGTCACCGTGACGCGCGTGCCCTTGCCAGCCGCGGTCTCGATGTCGAACTCGTCGACCAGGCGCCGGGCGCCGCTGAGGCCCAGGCCGAGCCCGCCGCCGGTCGTGTAGCCGTCGGTCAACGCCAGGTCGAGATCGGCGATGCCGGGGCCTTTGTCAGTGAACACGATCCGCACGCCACGTCGGCGTCCGTTCTCGACGATGGAGACGAGCACCTCGCCGCCGCCACCGTAGACCAGGGTGTTCCGGGCGAGTTCGCTTGCCGCCGTGACGAGCTTGGTCTGGTCGACCAGCGAGAGCTTGACGGCAACGGCCACGGTGCGGACCATCTGCCGGACGCGTACCACGTCCTGATCGCTGGCGATTGACTGCGCCTGCGGCGCGCCGACGTCGAGCCCCGCGGTCATGACGACGCCGTCACCTCGTCGTCCGCCTCGTCCGGCGGCAACAGCTCCTCCTCGTCACGGCTCCGGGCAAGCAACTCCATGCCCCGCTCCACGTTGAGTGCCGTGCTGATCCCCTGCAGCGAGAGTCCCAGCTCGACCAGGGTGATCGCGACCGCCGGCCGCATGCCGACGACCACGGTGTCCGCGTCGAGCACCTTGGAGATGGCGGCGATCGAGGAGAGCGTCCGGCCGACAAAGGAGTCGACGATGTCGAGCGCGGTGATGTCGATGATCACGCCGTGGCAGCCGGTCTCGACGATCCGCTCGGCGAGATCATCCTGCAGCTGCAGCGCGAGCTGGTCCTCCATGTCCACCTGGATGGAGACCAGCAGAATGTCCCCGATCTTCAGGACCGGCACCCGGTCCATCAGGCTCCCCGACGGGCGGCCCGGCGCGCCGTGTCGATGCCCTGCAGACGCAGCGCGTGCCGTAGCGCATCGGCCAGGCTCGACTTGGTCACGATGTCGCCGAACTCGATGCCGAGGGAGACGATCGTCTGCGCGATCTGCGGCCCGATGCCGGAGATGATGCAGTCGGCGCCCATCAGCCGGGCGGCCACGACCGTCTTGAGAATGTGCTGGGCGACCTGGGTGTCCACCGCCAGCACGCCGGTGATGTCGATGATCGCGTACGGCGAGCCGGTGTCGACCAGCGTCTGGAGCAGCCGCTCCATCACCACCTGGGCGCGCGCCGAGTCGAGCGTGCCGACCAGCGGCACGGCGACGATCCCGTCCCAGATCTTGACCACGGGCGTGGAGAGTTCGAGCAGTTGCTCCGCCTGATCGGTGATGACCTCCTCGCGCGCCTTGGTGTAGGCCTCGAAGGTGAAGAGCCCCATCTGGTCCACGACGGCGCTGAAGGTCAGGTAGTCGCGCAGCGCGGCGGGCTCGGAGTCGGATCCCTGTATGACCTCGAGTAGGGCGTCCTTGAGCGCGAAGACACTGATCGCGGTCTCGGTGGCGGTGAAGCCCTGCCGGGCCCGGCTGCGGGACAGCTCGTCGAGCACCGCCCGGAGCTCGACGGCGACCTCGCCGGAGAGTTCGAAGCCGTTCGCGGCGACGGCGGAGAGAAGGGCGCGGTGCAGTTCCTGGATCTGCCGCCCGAGTTCCGACGGAGTCAGTCGACCCCGTAGTGACGACGACGCGATCTCCGTCCATCGGCTGATGATCTGGTCCGAGTACTGCTCGAGTATGCTCGCCAGCCGCGCACTTTCGTCTGCGCTGAGCGCCACCACTGCCTCCTTCGGCGTTGTGCCGGTTCTTCCGTGATCACATGGGGGCGGACGCGGACTCTATCACCGCGGTCTGCTTCACTAGTTGCTCCGGCCCAACTATTGCACTGCGCCACTCAGCCGATCGGCCCACCGATTCTGCGCGGACAGCAACGGGTGGAGTACCGTTCGAGCGATAAGGGAGGTCGCGAATGTCCTTGACGGTACACACCGAGCAGCGCGGCGACATGGTCGTCGTGTCAGTCGCGGGCGAGCTTGACATGGCCACTGCACCTCAGTTGCAGGACCAGATAACGGATCTGCTCGACCGGGGACGCTCCCGGCTGGTCTTCGACCTCGCCGAGGTCTCCTTCTGCGACTCCACCGGGCTCTCCGTGTTCGTGCGTGCCAAGAACAGCTGCGACGATGCTGGTGGCGTCGTCCGCCTCGCGGCCCCGCAGCGGGGCGTGCTGCGAATTCTGGAGGTCAGCGGCCTGGTCGAGGTGCTGCAGACCTATCCGACCGTCGACGAAGCGGTCGCCGCACCCGAGCCGGCCCCCGCCGACTGATCTTCTCAGCAGGTCGCCGCGTGCGAAGTCCTCGCACGCCGCGACCTGCGTTCTCTACCGCTCGTCTTCGATGTACCGCGGTCGGGAGATCGCGAGGCCGGCGAGGGTCTGTCCCGCCAGGGCGAGGAGCAGGAAGCCGATCGGCAGTGTCCAGCCCCCGGTCGCCTCGTAGAGCAGCCCCACGAGGAGCGGCCCGAACGCTGCGATGACATAGCCGGTGCTCTGCGCGAACCCCGACAAGGCGACGGTGCCCGCGGCGGTCCGGGCCCGCAGACCGATGGTCGAGAGGATCAACGGGAACGCGCCCTGGCCGATCGCGAGCAGCAGAACCCAGAGCACGGCGCCGGAGTGCGGCGCCACCGCCAGGCCGACGTAGCTGGCCGCCGACGCGGCGGACATGACGAGCACCAGCGGGCGCAGGGTACGCAGCCGGGTGGCCATCGCGGGCATCGCCAACGCGACCGGGACGCCCACGGCGGTCACTCCGGCCAGCAGCAGCCCGGCGGTCTGCGGCCGGTAGCCGGCATCCCGGAATAGCTGCGCGAGCCAGCCCATCACGGCGTATCCGCTCAGTGACTGCAGACCGAAATAGAGCGCCATCGCCCGACCCAGGCGGGTCCGGCCGGGACGGATCCGCACTGCGATGGTCGCGCTGCGCGTCGCGTGGCGGGCCCGCAGCGCGGCGGGGAGCCACAGGAGTACGGCGCCCACGGCGAGCACGGCCCAGACCCCGAGACCTGCCCGCCACGACCCGAGGGCGTGCGCGATCGGTACGGCGCTCGCCGCGGCCACCGTCGTGCCGATGGTGAGCGCGGTGGTGTAGGCCCCGGTGACCAGCCCGGCCCGGTGCGGGAAGTACTGCTTGACCAGCATCGGCAGCATGATGTTCGCGACCGCGATGCCGGCGAGCGCCAACGCGCTGGTGGCGATGAAGACCGCCGCCGAATCGGTCATGACGCGCAGGAGTTGACCGGCGCCGAGGGCGAGCATCGCGACCACGAGAACGCGGGCCGGGGCGAACCGGCGCACCAGCCATGGCGTGAGCGCGCCCACGCCCGCGAACGCGATGGTGGGCAGCGTGGTGACCAAGCCGGCCACCGCCACGGAGAGGTGCAGCCCGGCACGGATCTCATCGAGGAGCGGGCCGATGCTGGTCACGGCGACCCGCAGATTGAGCGCCACGATCAAGATTGCGGCGAAGATGAGAGCGCCACCCGTCGCCTTGGCCGGGAGCACGACGCGGGGTACGGCGGCGGGCATGGAAGGCGCCGGCATCGTACGGGTCACGATCGGTCGCTCGGCAAGGGTGGTGGGTGGCGGTGTCATAGGGTAGATCCTATAATCATGGGATGATTTATGGTCGGGTGATGTAACCGATGACACTGATGTCGTCGTCTGCTCCCGCACAGCGCCGACAGACCCTCGTGCAGCAGGTGATCCAGCAGCTCAGAGAGCAGATCAGCACTGGCGAGTGGCCGCTGGGCAGCAAGATCCCCACCGAGCCGCGGCTGGTCGAGGCGCTCGGTGTGGGGCGCAACACGGTCCGCGAGGCGGTGCGCGCCCTGGAAAACGCGGGCGTGCTGGAGTGCCGGCAGGGCTCCGGGACCTACGTCATCTCCACCGACGAGCTCACCGGCGCCGTGGCGCGCCGGCTCGCCGCAGCGGAGATGGCCGACGCGGTCGAGGTGCGCCGCGCGTTCGAGGTGGAGGCGGCCCGGTTGGCAGCGCTCCGCCGCACCCCCGCCGACCTGGTCGCGCTCGACGCCGCCCTGGTCGAGCGGGAGGCCGCGTGGCAGTCAGGCCGAGTCGCCGACTTCGTCGAGACGGACGCCGCGCTGCACACGGTGATCGTGGCGGCGGCGCACAACGCCATGCTCGCCGAGCTCTACGCGTCGTTCGGGACGGCCATGCGCGCCACCGTCGCGGAGGCGGTGCGCGGTGAGCTGCTCCCGGACCGCTACACGGATCACGGGCAACTCGTCGAGGCGATCCGGGCCGGCGATCCCGAGCGCGCGGCGCACGAAGCTGGGGCTTTTCTCGAAACCCTCCACCGGGCATAGGTTGTCGGCTGGCATGTCCGACACACCTCGGGAGAGAGAGCGGATGCTCAAGGGCTTCAAAGACTTCATCATGCGTGGAAACGTTGTCGATCTGGCGGTGGGTATCGTCATCGGCGCCGCGTTCACTGGGCTGGTCACGCAGTTCACCAAGTCGTTCCTGGAACCACTGATCAAGCTCGTCGGCAGCGGGCAGGACACGGTGGGCGGCCACACGAGGATCAGTCACGAGAACTACATCGAGTGGGGGCAGTTCATCAACGCCCTCATCACCTTCGTGCTCACGGCAGCGGTGCTGTACTTCCTGGTCGTGTTCCCGATGAACAAGCTCGCCGAGCGACGTAGTCGCGGCGAGGAGCCGCCGCCGAAGGCCCCGAGCGAGGAGATCAAGCTCCTCACCGAGATCCGCGACGCCCTCGTGGCCGGTGGCCGGGTGCCCACCCAGCACCGCGACGCGTTCGACAACCTCGGGACCAAGACGGACTACCCGCCCCGCCACTGACCCCACGCTTCCTCGTCGATCAAGGGCTTCTTCACACGGATTGATCTGTCATCGTGCGAAGAAGCCCTTGATCGACGCAAACTCCTTGATCGAACTGGGAGGCGGTCGCGACGCGAGTCGAACACACGTTCGATAGAATGCCGCCGTGGAGCAACGTAAGCACTGGTGGAACGGCAAATGGGGTCGACTGGTCCGACGCGATGTCTACCTGCGCGCGGACGCGGACCGCTGGCACGTGGAGCAGCGGGCCGGTGGCGCCGAGGGCATCTCCCGGTTCTATGAGTTCGGCAGTGAGGACGACGCCTACGAGGCGGTACGTGGCCTGCTGCTCGGACCGGACGAATGGCGGGAACTCTCCGCCCGCCCGACCGGGTCCACCTGAGTCATCCGCGTTTGCCGCACGGCGCACATGGGAATCGGGGCAGTCATGACGCCAGCGCTTCCGACCGGCCCGGACCCCATCGCCCAGGTCACCACAGGGATGCACGTGGTGGACGCCGCCGGCGACGAGATCGGCACGGTGATCCGGGTGCGGGTGGGCGACCCGAACGCGGCGGTCGCGCAGGGTCCCACCATCGGCGCCGGCAGCCTGGAGGGGCGGGTACCCGACCCGGAGACCGGCGACGAGCCGGAGGTCCCGCCGGACATCGCGGCACGGATGCTGCGCAGCGGCTACCTGAAGGTGGACGGCGAGGGGCTGTTCGGCCGCGACCTCTACGTGGAAGCCGACCAGATCGCGAAGGTCAACCAGGACGTGGTGGAGTTGACCGTCATGAAATCACGGCTGACGCGGGAAGAGTGATCGTGAAGGTCGTGCCGACACCGACCTCACTCGTCACCGAGATCTGTCCATCGTGGTCGGTCACGATCTGACGCACGATCGCCAACCCGAGTCCGCTGCCACCGGTGCGGCGGCCCCGTGCCGAGTCCGCTCTCCAGAACCGGTCGAAGACGTACGGCAGGGCCGCGGCGTCGATGCCGACCCCGGTGTCCGTCACCCGGAGCAGGGCCGTGTCGCCGCTGCGGGTGGCGCTCAGCGTCACACTGCCGCCCGGGGAGGTGGCGCGCAGCGCGTTGGTGACCAGGTTTCCGATCACCTGACGCAGCCGGTCGGGGTCGGCGACCACCCGGACCGCCTCCGCCTCCATCGTCAACCGGACGCCGGCGGCCTCGGCGACGGCGAAGTGCGCCGTGCGGCAGGTCTCCAACAGGTCGGCGAGGTCGACCTCGCCGCGGTGGTAGGCGAGTGTGCCGGCCTCCGCGAGCGCCAACTCCTGCAGGTCGTCGACGATGCGCTGCTGGAGCACGGCCTCCTCGTGCAGGGAGGCGAACAGATCGGCGTCCGGCGCGACCACGCCATCCTTGAGCGCCTCGAGATAACCACGCAGGTTCGCCAGCGGCGTACGTAGCTCGTGGGCGACGTCGGCGATCAGCCGGCGCTGCCGTTCCTCTCCGCGCTGCAGCGAGTCGGCCATCCGGTTGAACGACCGCGCCAGTTCGGCGAGTTCGTCGTTGCCGCTGACCGGCACGCGTCCGCGTAGGTCACCCTCCCCCAGCCGCTGCGAGGCGGCGGTGAGCGTGCCGATCGGGCGCAGCACCCGTCGGCTCAGCAGCGCGGTGACGCCGATCGCGAGGACGGCGACCGCCGCGGCGGCGGCGAGCACCGGTGCGGCCGCGAGCACAGGTGGCGGGTCGTCGCGGGCGCCCAGCGACACGCGCACCGGCACCGGCGCGATGTCGCTGATCCGGTCGGTGAAAGCCTGCGCCAGGCAGGGGGAGAGCGACTCGACGTGCGCCCCGGCGCAGACGCTCGCCCGGATCACGTCCTCGCGCGGGTCGCGCTCCGGCTCCGTCGCCTGTCTCCGGCAGTCGACCCGGGTGTTCTCGTCGAGCGGCCCGTGCCGCGGATCCACGTCGAACAGCGGCACCCCGTAGGTGTCCTCACTGACCACGACATCGACCCGATGGCGGGTCAGGCAGGCCGCGAAGAGCATCCCGGAACGGTAGGCGGCGATCTCCTTGACGGTGACCTGCACCTTGTCCCTGGTCCGTGATGGCAGGGAGAGCATCGGACGTGGATCGACGATCGCCCTGGCGGTGCCGAGGGGCCGGGAGGCCCGCCCGCGCAGGTGGTCGGTGTCGACGATCACCTCTCCGCCCGACTCGCTCACGACGTGGATGCGTTGGCCGATCCCTTTGGCGAGGTCCCACACCAGTTCGGACACGCCTTCCCAGGTGCCCTGCCGCTGGCCGTACTCCTTCAGCCGCGCAGTGACCTCCTCGACCTGCGTCCGGTCGGCGGCAACCGACTGGGTGAGCTGGTCGGACGCCTGGCGCAGGGTGAGCCAGGCGGTGGCGGCGGTCGCGGTCACCGCGACGAGCATGACCAGGGCGAGGACTCGGAGTCGAAAGCTCACGGGGCACCGTCTCCGGCCGCCCCCTCGCCGGCCGGAGCCCCCTCCGCCGGTTCGGCCAGGCGGTAGCCGCGACCGAAAACCGTCTGCACATAGCGCGGCGCGGCCGCATCCACCTCGATCTTGCGGCGCAGGTTCATGACGTGTGCGTCCACCGTCCGCTCCAGGACATAGTGGTCGAACCCGAAAGCCCGGTCGATGATCTGGGCCCGGGTGAAGGCCCTCCCGGGATGGCCGGCGAGCACCTCGAGGATGCCGAATTCCTTGGCCGTCAGCGCGATCGGGCGCCCCGCCACCCGTACCTCGAACCGACCCGCGTCGATCTCCAGGTCGCCGACGCGTAACACCTCCTGCTCACCCGCGGTCACCGCGCCGGCCCGGCGCAGCAGCGCCCGGACCCGCGCCGCCAACTCGCGCGGGCTGTACGGCTTGGTGATGTAGTCGTCGGCGCCGACGTCCAGTCCGAGCAGGACGTCGTCCTCGGTCGTCCGTGCCGTGAGCAACAGGATCGGGACGTCGGACTCGGAGCGCAGGATCCGGCAGACGTCGAGCCCGTTGACGGCCGGCATCATCACGTCCAGGACGACCAGGTCCGGGCGGCGCGCCCGGCACTGGTCGAGCGCCGCCCGGCCGTCGCTGACCAGCAGCACGCTGTGCCCCTCGCGTTCGAGATACACGCGTACGAGATTGGCCTGCTTCGGGTCGTCCTCGGCGACGAGGATCCGTGCGCTACTCATGACCTTCCATCCTGCCAGCGCCCCTCATCCGGCTTCCGGAGCCAGGTGGCGGCGGCTCGATGGCATCAAACGGCCGAGTCGATGAAGAAGTCGTGAAGCCGGCGTATGGAAGCCGTGCGACGGATACTCCACACCGCGGGACGACAGCATCTCCACAATGTGTGCCGAACGGGTGGCCGTACCCGGAAGGCGGGTAGCGACAATCCGGGGAATCCGGACGGCCGGTTGACCGACCTCAGACGCGCGCCGGAGCGGCCCGCTCGTCGCTGTCGTCGGCCTCGGCCCCGGCCGCGTCGCCGACACGGGCCGGCGGTTCGGGGCGACGGCGACGCTGGAGCAGCAGCATCAGCGCGCCGGCCACCAGCCCCCAGAACGCCGCACCCACGCCGAGCACGGTCACGCCGGAGGCGGTCACCAGAAAGGTGACGACCGCCGCCTCGCGCCCTGCCGGATCGGCCACCGCCGCGGCGATCGCGGCGGCGAGCGCGCCGAGCAGCGCCAGCCCGGCCACGGCCTCGACCAGGACCGGCGGCGAAAGCAGCACGAAGGCGGTGGCGAGGCCGGAGCCCAGTCCGAGGACGACGTAACCGACGCCGGCGGTGACCGAGGCGATCCAGCGGCGCTCCGGATCGGGATGGGCGTCGGGGCTCGCGGCGAGCGCCGCGGTGATCGCGGCGAGATTGACCGCGTGGCCGCCGAGCGGCGCTCCCACCGCGCTGGCCAACCCTGTGGAGATCAGGATTCCGCGCAGCGGCGGCCGGTAGCCGTATCCGGCCAGCACCGCCATGCCGGGGACGTTCTGCGACGCCATCGTCACGAGGAACAGCGGCAGGCCCAGGCTGACCATGGCCGGCAGGGTCCAGGCCGGCGCGGTGAACGCGATGGTGGGACGCAGGTCGGCCGCGTGCAGGCCACCCGCCGACGTGTTGAGGGCGATCGCGAGGACCGCGACCACGAGCGCCGCTGGCACGGCCCAGCGCCGGGCGAAGCGACTCAGCACCGCCCAGGTGAGCACGATCGGGGCCGCCATGAGGGGGACTTCCACGAGGGCGCGCACCGGTGCGACGCAGAGGTTGAACAGGACTCCCGCGAGCATCGCGCTCGCAACCGGGATGGGGATCGCTGCGATCCAGCGGCCCAGTGCGGGGACCAGCCCCGCCACGGTGATGAGCAGGCCGGACACGATGAACGCGCCGGTGGCCGCGGCGAAGCCCCCGTCCACGGCGCCGGTGGAGACGAGCAGGGCTGCGCCCGGCGTCGACCACGCGATGCTGATCGGCATTCGCTGTCGGACGCCGAGCCAGACGGCGACCAGTCCCATCGTCACGCAGAGCGCGAGGAGACCGGAGGCGGCCTGGCGTTGGTCGGCGCCGACCGCGCGCAGGCCGGCGAGGACGACCGCGAACGAACTGGCGAAGCCGACCAGGGCGGTCACCAGCCCGGCCAGGACGGATTGGAGCAGGCGGGTCATGCGTCCCCTTCGGCATCGGCCAGTGTTCCGTAAACGGAACGGCGCGGAGATCATGCAGGATAGGTGCCGCTCGCCGCCGTGCTGACCGCGCCCGAGACGACCGGAACCCCCGCCGTCGTACGGGGCACCGCGGTGACCGCCACGTTGCTGCAGGCCCTCGAGGACGCCGTCGTCACGTACGAGCTCTATCGGCTGCGGATTGCGCCCGGCACGGTGCACGCGAGCCTGCTGGTGCGGTATCCGGTCCGCGGCGCCGACGGCACAGCGCCGCGAGCGTAAGGGTGGACCGGCGCGGGATGGTCGCCGCGCCGGTCCCTGATCAGGCCGTCGAGCCCGGATCAAGCTCGCCGATGCGCTGATGGGCCGCGTCGAGCTGGTCTTCGAGCGTCACCACGCGGCAGGCGGCGGTGAGCGGCATGCCTTCGTCCAGGAGCTGACGGGCGCGGACGGCGAGCTGGAGCTGGTGTCGCGAGTAGCGGCGATGTCCGCCGGCCGAGCGCTGGGGGGTGATCAGGCCGGCCTCGCCGAGACTACGCAGAAACGCGGGGGTCACGCCGATGATCTCGGCGGCACGACCCATGGTGTACGCGGGGTAGTCGATGTCGTCGAACTTGCCGGCCCTCGCCGGCGGATCTGCTGCCAAGAGCAACTCTCCCGAACACAGGTGAAGGGCCCCGGCGATTATTCGCCGGGGCCCGGACAACTATCAGTAATCATGTGCCGACAGTGGCCGGCTGCTCATCTCACTCGCCGGAGGTTGCGGGCGAGTGGGCTCGATAAACGCTCCCAGCGATCACCTCTTGTCGGGTCGGGGACGTGACCACTTCACTGCTGCCAGGTATCTCTCGTCCTCCTTGCCAACTCGACGTCACCTGCGGTTTCGGCTCCCGACGGGCGTCGTGCCTGCCCTGTGCCAGGAGCCGGGCCGACGGCGCGGCGCATTGGTGCGCCTCTGCCATCCATGCCGGCCCTGACGGGTCACCCCGGCGGAATTCACCGGCTTCCCCGCGTGGCGTTCCTTCTTGCCAACCTCTGATCAACAAGTCCGACGTTAGCCCAGCCGCCCACGAATTTCTAGACCTGACACTGTAGATTTTCTGGCGTCTCCGGAGGCGGATCCCACCGGTCTCAGACGTCACCCCTCTCCCGCCCGTCCCCCACGTCGTGAAAGCTCCACGAACCGGCGCGGCGACGTAGATAGTGGGTTGCGGTCGGGTTCGCGGCACGAAGGGCGGCGGGTACGAGGCGATGACTGGCGTCGAGACTCCCTACCGTCCGAGGCCCAGCCTGGCGCTGATGCCCGCGGCGTTCTTCGGACACGGCAGCCCGATGAACGCCCTCGAACTCAACCGCTACACGGACGCGTGGGCCACCTTCGGCACCGGCATCCCGCGACCCCGCGCCATCCTCGTGATCTCCGCGCACTGGTACATCCAGGCGACCGCGCTCACCGCGATGCCGCAACCGAAGACGATCCACGACTTCTACGGGTTCCCACCCGAACTCTTCGCGGTGGACTACCCGGCGCCAGGCGATCCGGACCTGGCCGAGCAGATCGCCGACGTGGTGAAGCCGACCTGGGTGGGGCTGGACGTGGACAGCTGGGGCATCGACCACGGGACGTGGTCCGTGCTGCGGCATGCCTTCCCCGACGCGGACATCCCGGTCCTCCAGCTGTCGATCAACGCGAACAAGCCCCTCGAGTACCACCTCGAGCTCGGCGCCCGACTGGCGCCCCTGCGCCAGCAGGGCGTCCTGATCATCGCGAGCGGCAACGTGGTCCACAATCTGCGCGGCATCGACCTGAACCGGACGGACAGCGGATTCAGCTGGGCTCAACGCTTCGACGACGCGGCCCGTGAGGTTATGACCGACGTGCCGGAGGCCTCGCCCACGCTGCAGGGGCACGAGGACTTCGGCATCGCGGTACCCACCCCGGAACACTTCATCCCGCTGCTCTATCTCGCCGGACTCTCCGCCGCCGCCGAGCGTCCGGCCGAGGTACTCATCGACGGGTACGTCTACGGCTCGCTCTCGATGACCGCCTACACCCTCGACGCGCGGTGCCCGATCGGCAACGGCGTCGACCTGGAGTCCGCGGCCGAGCTGGGACGCATGCCGGCCGAGGACAGCAACATCTGACCGTTCACCGCCAGTCGCGTGGGTCCGGATAGAGCTCCATGCCACGGAACAGCTGGCCGAGACCGCCGGGGAGTTGCCGGGTGGTCGTGTCGTCGTCCGTGACGAGCCCGACGTAGAGCCCCTTCACCCCGTAGATTCCCAGCCCTTCGCCACCGTCGGCGTCGGTCCAATCCCAGCGGCGCGCGGCATGCCCGTCGATCGTCGTGTTGGGTTCACCGGCCCCGCCGCCCCCCGTCTGAGACGAACGTGGAAATGCGCGCACGGCCAACGGCCACTCCCCGTTGGCGCTCCGCTTGCCGTCGCCGTAGGAGATGCCCGCGTTCCAGCCGGCGCGGGGCGTCGCGGTGGAGGTATGCAGGGACACGGACATCGGCCGCAGCGTGCCCGGCAACGGGGGCACCCGGAACGGCAGCGGGATTGGCTCGTCGACCCCGTACCGCACGCTCTCGGCGATCCGGCGCGCCGTCGCACGGTGATCCGGCCCGGCGGCGCGCCCCTGCACGAGCACCTCGGCCCAGGCGTCCGGTGCGTACTCCCACCGCAACCCGATGCCATTGGCGGCGGCCACGTTCGTGTTCCAGCGCGCCCGCCGCCCGTGCACCGGCTCCGTTTCCGTCTCCGCCGGCCACTTTGTGGTCACGGCCTCCTTCCTCGCAAAGGGAACCCCGTGATCCAGCGGGCGGATGTCGTAGCCGGTCGGGACGATGCGCAGCATCACGTAGGAGACGTCCTGGGCGGGATCCGACGGCGCGTCCTTGGGGCCGGCCGGCGGATCGGCGCGCAGCGAGAACTGGTCGGTGCCGGTCAACGTGTGCAGTTGAGTCATCCCCGCCGGCAGCCAGCCGACCGTCGCGTACCGCCGCGTCGGGTCGAAACTCGCCGGCGCCCGCGATGGCGTCGGCGTGGCGGTTGGCGTCGGCGCCGCCGTCGACTGTTCGACGGCCGGCGGGGTGCCCGCGTTCGGGAGGCCCGCCACGCTGACGCCGCCCGCGACCGCCAGGACAGCGCACCCCGCCGCGACCACGCTCGCCATCCGACGACGGCGCACGCTGCGGCGCCCGTCGGTCAACGCCCGCTCGATGTCCACCGCGGACGGCGGCAGCGGATCGTCGCGCAGGGCATCCAGCAGCCGTTCCATCGTCACTCCCCCGTCCCCGTGCTCACGAACGCCCCGTTGCCGAGGAGCCGCCGCATACTCGCCAGACCGTGCGAGGTCTGGCTCTTCACCGTTCCCGTAGTGCAGCCGAGGATCCCGGCGACCTCGTCGACCGACCGGTCGGCGAGGAAGCGCAGCACCAGCACGGCCCGCTGTCGCGGCGGCACCTGCGCGAGCGCCGCCCGCAACACGGCCCTGTCCTCCACGGCGGTCGACGCCGGGCTCGGCCTTTCCGGTACGGCGCCCACCAGCCGCACCCGCGACCAGCTCAGCCGCTTCTCATCCAGAAAGACCCGGACGAGCACCGTGTGCGCGTACGCGTCGAGGTTGTCCGCCTCCCGCGCCCGCTTCCACTTTAGATACAGCCGCGTGATGGCCTGCTGAACCACGTCGTCCCCACGGTGTGCGTCACCCGTGAGCTGGTAAGCGACCCGCCGCAGGACCGGGAGCCGCGCCTTGACGTACTCGACGTACTCCCGCTCCAGCTCTGCCCTCATGCACCCGCTCCGTTCGGTCCGCGTCCATCCACCCGACGTGCCCGGGGGCTTCTCCGGTTGCAGGGTTCCGAGCACAATGACGCCAGGCCGAACGATGCGCATCGGGAGGGGTCGTCATGGCGGACCGCACGGGCCTTATCGAGATCACGTCAGAGTCGGAGCTACGCGAACTGCTCGGAGAGCCGACACCCAGGGCGGCGAACAAGGATCGCGCGGTGCTGCACGAGCGAGACCGGGAATGGCTGGCCGCATCGCCGTTCTGTCTGGTCGCCACCGCACGCGCCGACGGGACCTGCGATGTATCACCCAAGGGGGACCCGCCCGGTTTCACGCTCGTGCTGGACGACACCACCATCGCCATCCCGGAGCGCCCCGGAAACCGTCGCGCCGACGGCTTCCGCAACGTCCTCAGCAACCCCCACGTGGGTCTGATCTACCTGATCCCGGGCCGGAGCGAGACGCTGCGCATCAACGGCAGAGCGCGCCTGGTACGCGAGGCGCCGTTCTTCGACGACATGGTGGTGAAGGGGCACCGCCCCGCGCTCGCCCTGGTCGTCGAGATCGAACAGATATTCCTGCACTGCGCGAAGGCGTTCATGCGCTCGTCGCTGTGGAAGCCGGAGACCTGGCGTCCGGACGCGCTCCCGAGCCACGCCCAGATCGTGAAGAGCGTGGAAAAGGTGGACGCGACGCTGCCGGACCTCGAGCGCTACTACGGCCCCGACTACGCCAAACGCCTCTACGCCTGACACCGCGACGGCGGGCCGGGCGTGGTAACCCGGCCCGCCTGGGCGGTCAGTCGACGAGCGCCGAGTAGACGAGCTGGCGCAACTGCGGGCGCAGCGGATGGGTGCTCGACGGCACGAGTTGGGTGAAGAGCAAAGCAGTGATCTCCTCCTTGGGATCCACCCAGAAGGCAGTGCTCGCCAGACCACCCCAGTAGTACTCGCCGACGCTGCTCGGCACCCGACTCGGGACCGGGTCCTGCACCACGGCGAAGCCGAGCCCGAACCCGATGCCGTCGAGGACGGTCTCGGCGAAGCCTCCCGCGGAGAGCTGCGCCAGGTCTTTACCGCCGGGCAGATGGTTGCGGGTCATGAACCGGACCGTACGGTTGCCGAGCAGCCGCACGCCGTCAAGCTCGCCCTCGCGCAGCAGCATCTGGGTGAAGCGGTGGTAATCGGCGGCGGTCGAGATCAGACCACCACCGCCCGAGAGAAACTCCGGCTTCTCCAGCGCCCGTGCACCGGCCTGCTCAAGCCGCACGGCCTGCCCCGTAGCGGGATGGGGCGCGTAGAGCGCCGCCAGCCGGGAACCCTCTCCCTCCTCCACCCACCACCGGGTGTCCGTCATGCCCAGCGGGCCGAGGATCCGCTCGGCGAAGAACTCGTCCAGGCTCTGGCCGGAGATCACTTCGACGAGATGACCGAGGACATCGGTTGCCACCGAGTATCCCCACGCAGAACCCGGCTGGAACAGCAGCGGCAGCCGGGCCCAGGCACCGCAGGCGCCGGCGGCATCGACGCCGACGGGCGTGCTCAGGTCGTAGCCGGCGGCGCGGTAGAGCGCGTCGACGACCGAGGTCTGCATGAACCCGTACGTGAGCCCGGCGGTGTGGGTGAGCAGATGCCAGATCCGGATCGGCTCGACGGCCGGCACCGTGAAGGGCCGCAGCGCGGAGCCCTTGTCGTAGACCCGTACGTCGCCCAGCGCCGGAATCCAGCGGCTGACCTCGTCGGTCAGCTCGAAGCGGCCCTCTTCCCACAGCATCATCGCGGCGACGGAGGTGAGGGGCTTGGTCATCGAGTAGATACGCCAGAGCGTGTCCGACTCCACCGGCCGCCCCGCCTCGCGGTCCCGCAGCCCGTACGTGGACGAGTGGGCCACCTCGCCGCGGCGCGTCACCACGATCTGCCACCCGGCCAGCCGGCCGTCGTCCACGTAACGCCCGAAGTGTTCGTCGATCCTGGCCAGTCGGCCCGAGTCAAAGCCGACGTATTCGGGGTCCACGCTCCGCTCGATCGTCATCGGCGCAGCCTACTGGCCGGTCACAACCGGATTCAATGATCCGTTCGCCCGAACCGGCGCCGCGCACGCCGCCGCTCCGTGCGCCCCCGCCGCGCGCACCGGGCCGCGGGCTCCCGCCCCGTGGATCAAGGGCATGTTCCCGTGGTGTGATCTCCGATCGTGTGAATATGTCCGTGATCGGCGCGCTGTTCCTTGATCGGCGCCTGTGTGCGTGTGGGCTGCTCCGGCCCGGATACCCGAAAAAAAGAAGGGGGGCCGGTCCCGTGAACGGGCCGGCCCCCCCTTTTTTTGTTTGGTGTGGGAATGCAGCAAGGCCCACCCCTGAGGGGTGGGCCTTGCTGGAATGTTTGTCCGGCGGTGTCCTACTCTCCCACACCCTCCCGGGTGCAGTACCATCGGCGCTGGAGGGCTTAGCTTCCGGGTTCGGAATGTTACC